>CAJZFM010000026.1 GCA_915070235.1 uncultured Capnocytophaga sp.
AGCTTTTAGAATCATTGCTCAACCAATGGAAGAAACCCCACCTCGATTGGCATTGTCGTTTGCTCAAATGGCTTGCCCCTACCCAAGAGGAACTTTTAGCTCATCAACAAACGCTCTTTGCCGTTTTAGGCACTGGGGTAGGCAGTGTAGTGAAAACCGTTATGGAATACATCGTGTCTATTGCTAATGCGCCACAGTTTGATTTTGAGGGCTTCCGCGTGCAATTCCCGCTCGCCTTTACGGTAGAAAAGCAACCTAAAGCACTTCTTCAAGGAGTAGAGATTTTGGCAAAGGAGTTCAAAAAACATCCCCCTACCGATGTCAGCTACCGCGAACAACTGGCAGTCCTCTTCACCCAACCCGATGTAAAACTACAAGAAGCTGTCGCTGAACTACTCACCACCTATTTCAACCAAGAAGGTCTCCCCGAAGTCATCGCACCTTACCGCGATTATCTAAAAGGCAAAGCCCAAAACCTCCTTGTAAGCCTAAGTCCATCAGAATCGTCCGCCCCGTCCGATTTGTCCGACAGCTCAGCCTCGTCCGAGAAGTCCCAAACTGCCTGTGCGGCTCGCTCTGCCTATGCGGCTCTCACCCTAACCCCTATCATCTATCCCCTAACCCCTAATGAAACCCTCTTCCTCATCGGTGATTGTATCCGCGAGAAATCAGCCGCTACTATTGATGTTTTCTTTGATGCTCTCGTGCGCTTGCAAGACCAAATCCCCGCGGATTATGCTGAGCAGATAAAACCTTACCTCAAGCAGCTTCTCGCTCGGGAGTGGTTTGTGGGAACGATGCCTCTACTATACTTATTTTTAGACTCTTGGAGCAACCAAAGCGCTACCCCCCTTGTATATGATCCCGACAAGGAATGGAAAGAAATTCAAAAACTCTACAAAGAACATAAATATTCGCAAGCCGACAAACTCGACAAACCAAGAGTGATGCACATAGCTGCTAATCAAGCACAGCAGACTTTCCCTTATCTCTTTAATAAAATAGCACGTACACTCCAAAAGCTCAAAGAGAAAGACACCTTGCCTTTCCTTTCTACTCCTACGCACGAACCTTTCTATATAGAGGCGGAAGTGTTGGTCGATAAGCTCTTGCAATACGAAGCCCAAGGCAAAGCCCCCGACCTCGACGACCTGATTGTCGCCTGCAACCGCCTGCTCTTTTGGGAGGTTTCGGCAGCAGCCAAAGAAAAAGCCCAACAGCTCAAAGGCGACTATGCGCCTGCTATTCAGTATTACTTAGGGCTTACTGATAAAATACAATTAAACGAAGCACTTTTGCCGTTATGGACGCAAATCACCCGTCTAAAACACCCTGATAAGGAGTTCAAAGTATTTGAAAATACTCAGGCAAAGAATATCCTTAGTGTAGTAAAGCCTTTCTATATCCGTTATGGTTGGGAGAAAAGAACTTATGCCAATGGTGAAGTAGGCGAAGAGTTCACCTATCACTGCAATCATTATTACAAATATGGCAAAGATAAAAGCCGTCCTACTCTTTACAACTATTACAATGCCAATGAAGGGGAACACACTTCGGCTCAAGAGGCAGAATATAAGCTAAGCCTCAACCCACACTATCCTGATGCGATATTATGTGCTTACATAGCGCTCTGGGCAACAATGAATGAGGCTGACCAAGTGCGCGATATGACTTTGCCTTTGGAAGCTGTATTGCGTTATGACCTGCGTGTGCGCCACAGCGGTTGGCTGTATATAGGGGCGTGTTTGCTCTTTGAGAAACGCCCCTCACGTGATTTGGCGTATGAGTATATTTGTCAGGCGATTGCTCGTGGGGAAGACCTCAGCTACCTAAAGACCTATCTCGCTCAAGTACTGGCTTGGGATTACCTGCCTATCCCCCGCTTTATAGAGTTCTTAGACCGTCCTAATACCCCCGCTGTAAAAGCCTTTGGGAAGGAAGTAGTAGCACTCTACTTGGAGGAAGTCAAAAAGCAAGACAAGTTACCGAGAAACCACAAGAAAATGACAAGTATATAATGACTAACGACTAATGACAAGTGACTCATCATTAGTCACTTGTTATTAGTCATTAGTCACTTGTCACTAACACTACTCGTTTTGAACCATATTAGGATTGGATTCCATTTCGGGTTTAGGAATTTGGTAAGTCCATTTTTCACTTTCTGCAGGTACTTCTACCTTGAGCAAGTGGTTAGAGCCTGCCTCATAGCGGTTGATACCTGTCTTCCAGCGTTTCCAGTCAAAGAAAGACGTACCCTCTCCCCATAGCTCTATACGGCGTTGTAGGCGTACTTCCTCGCGGAGTTGCTCCTGAGTGGTAAGAGCAGAAAGGTCATAGGCAGTGTCTTCTCGGTTGTCCTTTACCAAATATTCCAAGGCCGCTTTTGCATCATTTAAGAGGTTGTTTTCTACCAAGGCCTCTATATAGAGTAGGTAAGGATCTTCCCTACGAAGGTAGCAATAGTCGCTGGTAAAGTCCGAATTGGTTACATATTTCACATTGGCATACTCAGGCAAGTGCCGATTCATGGCTCGGTACTTAGCTGCTATATCAGGGAACAAGGTTTCGTTGATATACAATTTTTTACGTACATCTTGGTTGCCTATTTTAGCATAGAGATTGCTATAGATGAGCTTGAAAGCACCCCCACCTGCATAACTATTAGGCATACTGTTGTCCATATGCGCATAGAAAGAGTTCCAGTAGGTTCTTGTCTCTTGGGTGATGTCAAATCCCCATAGCCAAGAGTTCATACTGATATCCCATTTCCCAGCCTGTACGTCTGCGCTGGGGGTAAGCGCAGGTCTATTCCCTTCAGTAGCAATAAGGGCATAATGCTGTACCTTTGGCCAATCTCCTTGGCAGGCATAGATTTTGGCCAAATAGGCAGCCCCTACTGCCTTGTCTGCATCTGCTTTATTGTCAGGGGTAATCTGAAAGCGAGCATCATCCACCACCTTTAAGTCTGCTATCATTTGGTCATAGACCTGTTGCACCGTAGCACGAGGGAGCTTGTCGTCCCCAGGGTTAAGCATAAGGGGCACTCCTAAACTTCCCTGATTCCCCACATAGGTCTTGGCAAAGGTATTTACCAAATAGTAATAAAAGATAGCGCGCATGGTCTTAAGCTCTGCATATTTCTGGAATACCTCTTGCTCTGTATTTGTATCAGGAGCTGTGGGGAAATAATCGGCCAAGACGGTATTGATAGAACTAATCTGCTTATAGAAGAAATTCCATACAAAGGCAGGACGACGGAAGTTGGCTTTCTTATTGTCAAAGTTATAGTCAAAGATAAACCAGCTACGAGAAGCCTGTACAAGGTCTAAGCCTGTATGGTCAAAACCTGCATCTACTGCCTTGAGACCAAAACCATCGTGGTTGGAATTCTGGGTAGCAGCATTGTTATTATAAATCCCTCTGAGTTCTATCTCCAAGAGTTGTTTTTTGTTTTTTGCATTGCCTTGGAGTTCTTTTTTCCTTTGGTCGGTCAAATATTCATTCACCTCTGAGTCAAAAAAGTCCTTAGCACACCCTACAAACAAAACAGAGAGTAGGGCCATGGAAGCTATTTTCTTTATTTCTTTTTTCATAGGTCAAAATTTTAAAAAGTAACAGATAATCCCATAGAAACGGTACGAATAGGACTATATACCGCATAGGTGTTGGTTCCTCCTATACTTGCACGAGGATCTAAGCCTTGGCGTTTGCTCCACAAATACACATTATCGGCAGAGATATAGTAGCGCAATCTGCTTAATTTTAGTTTTTCAGTTACCTCTGGAGCAAAGGTATAGCCCAAGCTCAAGTTTCTTAAGGAAAGATAAGAGGCATCTATAAGGAAACGATCAGAAGTGGTTACTATATTTTGGCTATTGAATTGTAGGCGAGGCACATCGGTATTGCGGTTCTCTGGTGTCCAGCGCTTGCGAATATCGGTATGCCAGCCTCCGCCATTCCCACCTGTCTGCATAAGTCCTAAATACTGAGAATCATAGAACTTACCTCCCAACTGGTAAGAGAACTGTAATGCCAAATCAAAGTTATAGAAATGTAGCGTAGTACCGAAACCTCCTTGCAAATCAGGTATGGCGCTACCTGCATACTGCAAGCTATTGACAGACTCATAATCAGCACTTTGCTTTAGCTCATACTCTCCTGTAGTCATATTCTTAATCCAGTATTGGGCATCTCCATTATCAGGATTTACTCCACCCCATTTGACCATATAGAAGTCGTAGATACTTCCTCCCTCTTTCATAATCTGGTTACCACGAGTAAAGCCCTTTTCTCTGAGTTCATCAGGAAGTCTTGTAACTGTATTCTTATAGTGTAAGCCGTTGAAATTGAAAGTCCAAGTAACTCTATCGGTCTTCACAGGAGTTAGCCCTATGGAGAACTCAACTCCTTGATTCTTCATATCCGCCACATTGCGGGGTTCGGAGGTAAAACCAGTGGAGGCAGGTACAGGCATATTGAATAACAAATCATTGGTCTTTTTATAGAAAAAGTCAACATCTATCGTTAGACGATTATCCCATAGGGCAGCTTCCACCCCTGTATTGAAGTTACCACTCTCTTCCCAAGTAATGTTCCTATTACCTTTGTAGAGTGCCTTAAGCCCTGGATTTTTACCATCAGAGCTCACACTGTACAAGGACATATAAGGAGTATAAGAACGAGTGCTGGTTCCAGGTAGGTAGATATAGTCATTACCCTGTACCCCATAGCTGGCTTTGAGCTTCAAGCTATTGATAAGGCTTACTTTTTCAAAGAATTTCTCATTGCTCAAGAGCCATGAAGCACCCACTGACCAGAAAGTACCCCAGCGGTTTTCAGGTGCAAATACCGAAGAAGCATCGCGACGTAAGCTGGCCGAAAGGAAATACTTCTGTTTGTAATTTCCATTGAGCTGACCGAAATAGCCTTCCACAGCATAGGTACGGTCATAGGACGAAAGAGCTGTGGTTACTGCTGCATTGTCAAAGGCGGAATTGCTCGGATCCACGAAATTATTCTTGGTTCCTGCGATAGTACCCAAGCGTTTTTTATAGGTTTCGTGTCCTAAGAGGGCTTCTAGAGCATAATCAGTCCAATCCTTGTTATACCTTAGGAGTTGGTTGAAGGTCATCACTATATCATTAGAGCTATACTTAGTAGAAGACCCGTTATAAGTCTTTCCTGCACCTCCTATAGGAGTCGTATATTCGTTAGAATTATAGAAATCCCCATAGAAATTCCCTGTAGTGGAGAACTTCAATCCCTCCACAATACTCATATCCAAGGAAAGTGCTTGGTTGAAATAGTAGTCCTTATATAGGTCAATGTCCTCATTCTGGGTAGCTACAGGGTTGGTATTTTCGTTATACTTACGTGATTCCCCAAAGTCATACTCTCCTGTTGGGTTGCCATTGTCATCATGCCTATATACAGGATAGATAGGAGCTATATTACGTGTCCAAGAGAAAGGGTTGGAATAAGAGTTTTGTTTCTCTGTCCCTTGTTGTTGTGTATGAGAGAGCATGGAAGAGGTATTAACCTTGAGCCATGGGGCTATTTCTCCTTTGTAAGAAAAGCGCATGGTATAGCGGTTAAAATAAGAGTTCATATTGTACCCCTCATCGCCTAAGTAACCAAGGGAGAAATAGAAACTGTTGAACTCTGTTCCTTTGGTTAGGCTTAGGTTATGTTCCTTACGTACGCGGGTATTGAACAAGGCTTTTTCCCAGTTGTTAAAATCAGCATCCTTGTAGCGTATTGTTGCCTGTGGGTTGAGCTTTCCGTCAGCACCTACCAGTTGGTTATCTGGCACATCATAGATATTGTAGCCCCTTCCTACATTAGGGATAAGGTTTTTGGAGGCAAAAGCTGCAGCAGCAGCAGCATCTCCACCCCCTCTGGCTTGGAAATAGCTTTGGTTATAGAGCGCATTCCAGAGGGTCTCGTAATATTCGGCAGGAGACTTGATGATGTCATACTCAGGAATACCGCGATAGTTGAACCCTACACGTGTATCCACTTGTATGGAGAGCTTGCCTCGTGCTCCCGACTTGGTCGTGATGATCACCACCCCATTGGCACCACGTGCCCCATATAGAGCAGAAGAAGCCGCATCCTTAAGCACATTGACCGCCTCAATATCGTTGTTGTTAATAGCACTCAAGCTCCCCGCGAAAGGTACCCCATCTACAATAATGAGAGGGTTACTGTTGGCATTGATAGAGCCAATCCCACGGATACGGATACTACTGCTGGAACCAGGTTGTCCTGTAGAAGTAGAGATCTGCACCCCAGAGACACTCCCTTCGAGCGCCTTGGCCACGTCGGTAGTTTGTTTGTTTTGTATCTCTTCGGCTTTCACGGTAGCCATAGAACCTGTAAAGGATTTCTTATCGGCTGTACCATAGGCTACAGCTACCTTCTCAAATCCTACGAGTTCCTCTACATCGGGGAACATCACCACCTTTAGATGGGTGTTTTTCCCTACTTTCACCTCCTGTGTTGTGTAACCCACACTTGAGAACACAAGCACATCGTTTCGGTTCACTTTTAGTTCAAAGTTACCGTCGTTGTCCGTAGCCACTCCCTTGGTAGTCCCTTTGACCACCACAGAAACGCCCAACATACCTGAGCCTTCATCGTCCTTGACATTCCCTTTTATTTTCATCTCTTGGCCTAAAAGCCATAAAGGGAAGAAGACTAAAATCAATAGTAATCCTTTTTTGTTGTTCATATTCCAATTGTTTAACAGTTAAAAAATGCTATTAGAGGTGTTTTTTAAATAGCTCATTAATAAATATTTGACTGTTATTTTAGTGTTACTATATTTTTACAAAAACCTATATAAGCCATTTAATAAATAAAAATACGTATTTATGCCACAAAAGTACGTTTTTTCTTGGATAAAACAAACAAAATACTCCTTTTTTTTATATCTAACGCAAAAATATTTTTGTCAAACATATTAACTTATTGATTTTCTTATGTCTATCTTTTCATGTTAAGATTACAATAAGTCAATTTGTTTGTTTACTAATTTGCTAATTTGCCAATTATATCCTATATTTGCACTCAAAACTAAATCATGATTGTACTCTCTTTCCTCTTGTCCTATATAGCGCCCTTACTGCCTGGGGAATATATCCTCCCCTCCGAGCAGATCAATGTGATTGCCTTGGACACTACCGATGGGAAAACCTCTTTCTATAGGCAGCAAGGAAAGACTTTTATTGCGTATGAGTTGGCATTTAGGACTGAAAAAAACTATACTGAACACAATGCGTTTAACCGACCTTATAAGACCTATAGTGCTTTTTGGAAACCACAGAACAAACCTCTCTCCTTAAAAACAATTTCAAAGAACAAAATTCTTATCTATACCAAAGCTATTCGCCCTACCTTGTATAGTGATTTTCAGGGGAAGGTATGGACCATCAAAACCGACAAATCAAACCTTACAGATATTTTTCGCTTCTTAAACCCCTCTACTATTGCCTGGCAAGCTCTAAGAGAAGGTAAGGAAAAAGGAGCCTTTAGCTATCAAATACCAACGGCTCAAGGCACAAAATCTTTTCTAAGCAATCCCACTATAAATATAAAGCGTGAATACTACCTGTATGACTTTGGTGTACTTACAATGGACTTTGGCGCTGGCAAAAGAGCCTATTTCTATTGTCCTCTGATAGAAAACCCTGATGTGGATAGAGATCCGCCTATCTATAGCTTTATTCCACTTGAGGAGCAAACCCTCACTTTCCCCTATTATGGCCGTTTGGAGGAGGTTGCTACGGAGGTTAATTATTGCATTGATTTAGACCATAATCGCATCAATTCCTTTCTGAAAGTCTGTGAGGGAGGCAGGTGCAACCTTATCAATCACTTTGGACAAAAGTTACTCCCTAAGTCCTACCCTTATATATCTACAAATGACTATATCATCATAGCTGAAGATGGCAAGGATATAGACATCTATAACGGGTATCATCAAAAAATGAACGTAGGGACAGTGAAAGCTGCTCACTTCTATGACAAAGGAGTGGAAGTGCTTAACGAACATGGGGTCAATTATTACAATGTCTTTAGCCAAGCGGTAAAAGAATTCCCCGATACTAATATCCCCATGTGTGGTACAGGAAGTTGGGACTATTCTCTTATAAAGTACAAGGATACAGGCTATAGCCTTGAAAGAACTTTTGGAGTTTATAAGCTCCTGCTTACTGACCGCTCCCCCAATGAGGAGGTACAAAAATTAGAAGCTATCAAAGGGAATGACAACACAGTTCAAGTCTATCTTTCTGTTGAGAAAAATGGCTGTAAAGGCCTTTATGTATACAACTTCACTGAAGGGAAAGATGAAAAAATTACAGGCTGTGAGCTGCTCCCTATAGCTTATGATGCGATATACTACCATGCTACTTTTAACCATCAGCCTTTCTTTTATATAGAGAAAAAGGGTAAAAAGGGGTTCTATCCTCCCCAAAAAGACCCTATCTATGACCATTTAGAGCAAGTAAGCGCTTCTTTCTATCGCTTTGAAAGAGACGGAATAAAAGGCTACTTAGATGGCTCTTCTTTTAATGAGATAATGATTAATGATTAATAACAATTAGAAATGAATGATTTTCAATACGCTTATCCGTTTGCCTCTGTGATAGAAGAGGGGGTGGCACACCAAAAGAATTTTATCTTTTCCCACTGCTCGGAACTGAAGGAAGACAATACAGTACCTTGCTTTTTTTGGGGTAATATCACCCAACCCTTTGTGGTGGCTAAGTGCTTGGCTACGCTGGCTAAAACAGTAGCTTCCCAATTCGCTATTGCCCCTGGGGTGTTGGCCAAGCTGCGCGACCCTATCATATCAGTAGGGAACCAACAGCTGCTTTTTGAGGCGTTTTCCTCCTGCAATAGTGTATATGCACGGGTATCGCTCCATAATGAGGTACTCGATGGGGAATTTATCAAAAGCGGCTGTACCAATATTGATTTCAATGATGCTACTGTACGTGCTTTCAATGCCGTAACTGCCTCGGAGCAAATGATCTTGGGCGTGGGACAAAAACAAACCCACTTTATCACTGACAAGCATAAAACAGTAGAAAAGAAAGTAACCCTCCCCAACCGATGGATTAAGGGATTAGGCAATGTACAGGTGTATCTTTCAGAAATGGAAGTAGCCTATCGCCTGAATAAGGCCGAGGCTATACAGCTCTTCCGCTCCTTGCCCAAACAAGCGGTAAAGACCGATTATTACTTAGTCAAGCGGGGTGTCAGCTATGCCTTTGCCCCTACCCCTACTGCTGGAGCTATTAAGATAGGAGGCGCACACCGCCTGAACCTCTTGCAGGGCTTACTACTGCTTGCCGATAGCCTTTTTATCTACCGCAATCCTAATGAACAAACAGTAGCTTTTGTGCTCAACTTCAAGGGGGTAGAGATGCTTTTCTTACTTTCGGACAATGTATATCGCGGTTTTTCAGGAGACGGACGCTATTTAGAAAATATGATAGAGGATGTACCTATGGAGTGGCTGGTAGGTATCAACAACTTCTTCAAAACCAATGAGGTATTCTCCCCTACTATGGTTTCTATTGAGAACGATATTAATTTGGGAACTATGAATACGCTGCAAGCCTCCTTGTCTAGTATAGGTCTATTGGGCTATAATCTTTTGGATAGGAATTATTTCTATCGCCGCTTGCCCTTCAAGCCAGAGCGCTTGGCAAGCCTCAATCCACGTTTGGAAAATGCTAAAAAGCTCACTAAGAATGACGAGGTACAGATCATAGAACAGCACGATGATTTTGTCAAAGTCCACGTAAAAGGTACAGGAGGTGTTACCCATACGGTCATCATAGATGGCGACCATGCCCAATGTACCTGCAACTGGTATACCAATCACCAGACAAACCGCGGTCTGTGCAAGCATATCTTAGCCACTAAGATGATTGTCAATGAGACAGTGAGCTAATTGGTTAATGAGTATTATTGGTTAGGCGTTCTAATATGAGGGTACGTACCTCTTCTCGTAGGGCATCTTTGTCCTCAAGGGTTTTGCCCTGCGTGTAGATAGGAGCTAATACATCTACCCTCATAACGCCCATACTACCTGCAAAGAAACGAAAAGGAAAGCGTTTTTTAGCATCGTAGAAGACCATAGGTACTATGGGAATTTGGCACTCTATAGCAATGCGAAAAGCCCCGTCCTTAAAGCTATCCAAGACGATCGACTCATCATCGGGAACACCCCCTTCGGGAAAAATACAAATGCTTAGCTTATCGGCTATACGCTCCTTAGCCTGAGAATAGACCTGCTTTCTACTCTGAGGGCTTTTCCTATCCACTAATATAGCCACTCGCCTGTAGAAGTAGCCAAACAAAGGCAAGGTAGCTAATTCCTTTTTCCCTACAAATACAAAAGGATTCTCACTGCAATAGAACATCAGCATAATATCCATCATACTACAATGATTGGCCACGAGCATATAGCTATTATGGTCATTAGGCACCTTATATTCCCTTCTGATCTTGGGCAAAAAGCCCATGGCATAAAGGATAGGAGTTGCCCATAGGTGTCGCATAACCCAATACAAGGCGCGATACCACTGCCTATGTGCAGTAAGTAGGAACAAGAGAGGCAATAAGAGTACTATAAGAGTGGTTACCAATACATAAAACCATGCTCTCCAAAGCAGCCAAAAGAGGTATTTAAGCATTAGTGATTAGCAGACTTTTTTAAGTAACGGTTAAAGAGGTATATAAAAAAGGCGGTAAGTATCCCCATTACGAAGATTATATACCAAAACTTATTGGGGTGGTATGTGTCCCATAATAGGTTTGAAAGTTCCGTAGCAGAGAGGTGTAACTTCTCTTGGGCTTGTTCAAAGAATTCCTTTTTGTTGAGGCCTTCGGGTAAAGTGATCGCCCGTTTGTCCAATTCCATTTTAAGCAGAGAATGCTTATCTGACCACTTATCATATAAGTTTCCTGAGAAAAAACCTGTTATATAACTGCCCACTGCTATAGGTAAGAAATAGGTTCCTTGGTAGAGCGCTTCCTTTCCCTTAGGGGTAATTTTTGCTATAAAGGCAGAAATGGTAGGCCCTACGGCTATTTCTCCTATGGCAAAAATAGCTGTTCCCAATACTGTAAAAGTAACCTCCTTAAACATAAAAGTAAGGGTAACCCCTATGGTCATCACTATAGTTCCACGAATCATGGCTGAGACCTGATCCATTTTCATAACGAAATAGGAGATAGACATCTGGGTTAGGATAATCATTATACAGTCTATATTGCCAAACCATTCTGCTTTTATCTGTCCGTTTTCAGTAAAAGTAGTTCCTAAAAAGGATATATTCCGATTAATCCAATCACTTTGCTTAGAAGAATCCACCCAATCCTCTATAAAATTGGGCAAGGTATAGAACAATTGATTAAAAACCGTCCAAAATCCTACCATAAGAAGCAACAATATTGTTAGTTTCTTATCCTTGAGAGCGCCCACTATATTCTGCACAGAGCCTTTTATCTCGGTTAGTAAGGGGATATTGTACTTTCTTTCCGCTTTGGGTTCCTTATAGAAGAAAAGAATCACGATAAGATTAAAGACAATTACCACCATGGCCTGTATGAAAATCACCTTCCAACCCATAGTAGTACGCAGGTAGGACGACATAGCAGGCCCTAATAGACCTCCTATATTACCCATCATATAGAAAAACCCAAACCCTAAGGTACTATTACCCTCATCGGTATGGCGTGCTATAATCCCTTGTACCACAGGACGAAAAAAGCTACACCCCACGGAAGCCAAGAGAAAAGCAAAATAGGTATCCCAATAGCTACTGGCAACACTCATCAGATAATAGCCTCCTCCCATGATGACACAAGAGATAAGCAAAGAGAGTTTGTAGCCAATCCTATCGGCAATTACCCCAAAGAACAGTGGTAAGAGATATAGAATAGCGGTAATATGCGCCATAATATTTCCCTTTTGGGTATGGGTAAGACCTAAGCCCCCCTCATCGGTACCTGCAACTAAATAGAGGGCAAGCAGTGAAAAGATACTAAAATAAGCCCAACGCTCCGTTAGCTGTAGTAAATTCCCTACCCAAAAGGTAGAGGAAAAAGATTTGAGAGTTTGTGTATAAGATCTTTTTTGTTCAGCCATCAAAATTAATGTTTAGTGATCAGGGGTTAGTGATTAGTGGTTAGGGGTTAGGGGTTAGTGATTAGTGGTTAGGGGTTAGTGGTTAGTGATTAGTGGTTAGTGGTTAGTGGTTAGTGATTAGTAACTGACTACTGACCACTGACTACTGTTTTTTCACGACAATTTTGTTATAGATAAAGACAGAAATAGCTGTAAAAGCTCCCATGGCCAGTGTTATATACCACATCTTATTGGGCTGATAGGTATTCCAGAGATAATCCGTAAGCTGAGTATGGGTCATTTGGAGTTTTTCTTGTGCTTGTTCAAAGAACTGTCGCTTACTCAAGCCCTCAGGAAGAGTTATCTGGCGAGAGGTAAGTTCCCGCTGAAGGAGAGAATACTTATCCGACCAAAGCTGGTAGAGGTCGCCTGTAACAAAGCCTATGAGGTAATTGGCCACTGCCACAGGTAAAAACAAGGTACCCTGATAGAGCGCTTCTTTTCCCTTGGGGGTGATCTGCGCCACATAGGCATAGAGGGTAGGGCCTGCCATCATTTCCCCAATAGCAAAAATTGCAGTACCTATAATGGTAAACCATACATTATTAAAAACGAAAGTAAGCACCACCCCAAGGGTTGCAATCACTGTACCACGAATCATGGCATTGACCTGCTTCATTCGCATAATTATATAAGAGATAAGCACTTGGAAAATGATAATCATCACCGAGTCCAAATTGCCAAACCATTCAGCCTTGACTTGTCCATTCTCGGTAAGGGTTGTCCCTAAGAAAGGAATATACTTATTAATCCAAGCACTCTGAGTGGAGGAATCCACCCAGTCCTCTATAAAGTTGGGCAAGGTATAGAAAAGTTGGTTATAGACCAGCCAATACCCCACCATCAGAACCAAGAGAATGGACAATTTGGTGTCCTTGAGTGCCTCTATGATATTGTGGAAAGAGCCTTTTATCTCGTCAAAGATAGGGACATTGTATTCCCTATTGACTTTTTTCTCCTTATAGAAAAAAAGTACTACTAAGAGATTGACTAAGATCATCGCAGCCCCTTGTAGGAAGATAATACGCCAGCCCATAGTGGTACGTAGGTAGGAGGAGAATGCAGGGCCAAAGAAACCCCCTATGTTGGCTATTAGGTAAAAGAGACCAAAGCCCATGGTATTGGTCTTCTCATCGGTAGTGCGAGCAATAATCCCAGAGGCCACAGGCTTGAAGAAGCTCCCTCCCATAGCAGCAAACAAAAACGCTAAATAGATTGCCCAATAGCTATCAACCGTACCCATGAGGTAATAGCCTACTCCTATAATCACAAAGGCAATTATAAGAGAGAGCTTGTAACCAATACGGTCGGCTATTACCCCAAAGAAAAGCGGTAGAAAGAACTGTATCGCTGTTACATTGGCCAATATGTTTCCTTTCTGTATATGGCTTAGTCCTAATCCCCCCTCATCAGTGGAGGCTACTAAGTAAAGACCCAAGAGGGAAAAAACACCAAACCATGCGCCACGCTCGATGATTTGTAAGAAATTTGCCACCCAAAAAGTAGGGTTGTAAGACTTAATGGTCTGTATGAAAGACATTTTTTTAATTGTTAATTGTTAATTGTCAATTGTTAATGATTAGTGGTTAGTGATTAGTGATT
>CAJZFM010000027.1 GCA_915070235.1 uncultured Capnocytophaga sp.
AATTTGGAAATGGCAAAAAGGTCTCTAATATATTTTGAAGATGCAAATAATGAAAAAGAAAGAAATAATAAAGTTATTAGCCTTATAAATGAAAGTTGGGAAAATATAAAAGATGATATAGAGAGAAAATACAACGAATTATTTCAAATCTCCCATAAAAACAGACAAAAGAAATGATTTTTTATGAAACCCCTTAGTATCCTGTTTTACTTCCTCTGCTTTCCTGCTTTTATGTATAGTCAAAATGAACCTTTTTTGAATGTAACACTAAGAGTACAAGAGCATACACCCCTTATAGAGATTAGAAATACCACTGTGGATACCATACAACTATTTTCTAAACTGAAAAAAGAAAGCAAAGAAGCAAGTACTCATATCTTGGGCTTTAGGAAAGAAGGAAAACACTATACTGAAGGGGTATTGTATAGCTGCTATGAGTGCCTTGAGGATTATTTTTATATAGGAAATACCAAAAATAACACCATAAAGATAGCACCTCAGAGCAGTATTAGTACTTATTTTCCTTATTTATCCTTTGGAATCTATTATTTTGAGATACAAACTTTCTATATCTACCAGAAAAAGCGTTATGACTTGAAGGTAACAACCCCAGAAATCAATATCAACTAAGTTTTCCTATAAGAATATGACAATGTACTTATACCTTTTCCTTATACCTTTCTTTTTTAGTTGCCAGCAAAGGACAAAAATTGTGAAAAATACCGCCTTGCTCCCCAAAAAAGAAGTAATTGTTCCCAAAAAAGATAGTCTCCCTACTATAGATTCATTAGCCATGTATTATTCCTATAGTTCGGGGAACATAAATCAAAAAAATTTTGAAGAAGTTGTCTATGAGATTATTCAATGTTACAACAAAAAAGATACTACTGCGCTAAACAAACTCATACACCCCGATATTGGTTTGTATTTCTTGTACAAACCTGGGGGTGATGTCTATTGGGCAAACCAAAAACGAATATACCTCGACACGCTCTACCAAGAGAAGGAAAAAACTTTTATTGATGGATACAACCGAAAAGTATTGGCTACGGGAAAAATAGGCGTAGGAAAAGTACCTATTGAAAAAGTAACAGAAAATATCGCCCCTGACGAATACAGCTCACTCTCAGGTATCTTTTTTGTTGCACACCCCGAGGCTCAGAAAAAACTATCTTATTACATAACAAGTTCTCTAAGCACCCTCCCTTTTACTCCCAAAGAGAAACAAGAAGCCCAAAGAACCTTAAAAAAGGCTAAAGAAATAGAGAAAACTACCCGTTGTATTATGACGGCTTGGAAAGAAGTCTCTTCTTTTAGTAATAGTATCTACACAAACCATTTTATTTTTTACGTGACAAAAATAAAAGAGAAATGGTACCTGACTATGATAGATTTTTCTTGGATTGCTTAGAATAGCATCACATTGTCTCGTATAAAAATATCTGATTTCATTTCAACTTTATAATTCTTTATTATTTTCAGAAACAACTCATCTTATAAACCGATGCAATTATGTCACCAAAAAGAAAAATCAAACACTATATTTTCGTATTTTTGTTTTCATTAGCTCTGTTTTCTTGTAAGAGAACAATCTCTAATACTACCTCTAATGAAAATGTATTCAGGAAAGATACTGTTATCACAAATATCCTCACTAATGAAAAAGAAGATAAGGTTACAGAAGAGGAAAAAATTAACGATACAGAACTCTCCTCTTTCCTGAAAGAACTTCAGGTGTGCTTATCACAAGGACAGGTCACAAAGATTGCCGATACTATGGTACATTATCCTCTCAAAGACGAAGGGCCACTTTATGAAATGTTATATGGAGATATCGTCTATAGAGATGACTTTACGATAGAAGACAAACCCATTGTTAGAGAAGACTTTATAAAAATCTTTCACAAATTATTTCCTGAGCGGTATATTGCCCTTTTTGAGAAACTAAACATAGAGAAGACTGCCAAGGAGAAAGAATTTAAGTGGTGGAACAAGGAAAAAACTACCCTTATTGACTTCCCTTTCCTCTCGGAAGGTTCTTTTCAGATAAGTATCAGCTTCATGGAAGAGGATGTTGTTGGGGGATATAGCATCACATATCTTTTTAAGAAAATCAATGGAAATATCCTATTATATTTGGTACGTAGTATATAACTCTCTCCATGAAACAAATATAAGAAACACCTTGCAAAGCCGTTAGAAATATCTTATCTTTGTGCCTTAAAGAAAACAATCTGAAATAGATAGCGTAACTTGCTATTAATTAAAATCTTATACAGAATAAAAGTATGAAGAATTATCAGAACGTAACTGATTTGCCTAATAATAATACCATATTCTTGGTATGGACATTCAAAAAACAGGCGGACAAAGCTCAACTCAAGGCTGCTTTCTCCAAGGTATGTGGTTTGGTAGGAAACCTCAACAACTCGGTAGCCGATCGCTTCCCTGAAGCCCGTGCAAGTGTAACTATTGGTATTAGCCATATCGGGTGGCTTACTTTGGGCTTACCTACCCCCCTACCTAAGGAACTCAAAGATTTTCTACCTATCAAAGGCAGCAAGCATACAGCAGTAGCCACCGAAGGCGACCTACATTTTCATATTCGCGCACATAACCCCAGTTTGGCTTATGACATGGCCGCCGTTATTACTGATGTGATGCAGCCTATAGCCGACTGTGTAGTCAATGTACAAGGGTTCAGGTATTGGGACGGACGCGCTATCATCGGTTTTGTAGATGGTACTGAAAATCCTCAAGGTGAGGAAAGGGAGCAATTTGCCGTAGTAGGTAAAGAAGATCCTGATTATCAAGGAGGCAGCTACCTATTTGTTCAAAAATATATACATGATATGAGTGCATGGCATAGGCTCCCTGTAAGCGAACAAGAAAAAGTCATAGGTCGCAGCAAAGAGATGGATATAGAGATGGACGATGATACCAAGCCTTCCAATGCCCATTCTGCCCTTGCCAATGTGGGTGATGACCTAAAAGTAGTCAGAGACAATATGCCTTTCCATGACCCTGCGAGCCACCAAATGGGGACTTACTTTATTTGCTATGCGAATACCTTTAGCACTGTAGAGAAAATGCTTACCAACATGTTTGTAGGTAACCCCGTGGGTAATTACGATCGCTTGTTGGATTTCAGTACTGCCCAAACAGGTACCCTCTTCTTTGTCCCTTCATTAGATATGTTGGACGACTTTGCTGGCTAATCATAGAAAAATATCAGAACCACACCAAACACATTGCACATGAACTATTACAATATCAAGCATAAGGACGAAATCGTCTCCTTCAAGGAAGCTACCCTAAGAGGATTGGGAAAAGACAAAGGTCTTTTTGTTCCTGAACATATCCCTACCCTACCCACTTCTTTCTTTGAGGACATTACTCAAAAAAACAATATAGAAATTGCCACAGAGGCGCTTTACCCCTATGTCAATGACAGTTTTTCCAAAGAGGAACTCCAAAAGGTTTTGGAAGAGGTGTTTGTCTTTGATACGCCTGTAAAAGAACTCTTAAGTAATACCTCTGTATTGGAACTATTCCATGGGCCTACCATGGCTTTCAAGGACGTAGGGGCACGCTTTATGGCGCGTTGCTTAGGCAAATTCTCCGATAAGGACAACCCCACCACGGTAGTGGTGGCTACCTCTGGCGACACAGGGAGTGCTGTGGCCAATGGTTTTTACAAAGTGGAGGGAGTGAGAGTGGTCATCCTATTCCCCAAAGGAAAAGTAAGCCCTTTCCAAGAATACCAAATGACCTCCTTAGGCGCCAATATACAAGCGGTAGAAGTAGAGGGTACTTTTGATGACTGCCAAGCCCTTGTAAAGCAAGCCCTTTCCGATGCATCTCTCAAGACAGAACGCGTGCTAAGCAGTGCCAACTCTATCAATGTCGCTCGCTTTCTCCCTCAGATGCTTTACTACTTCTTTGCTTACAAGCAGGTAAAAGACCTCTTAGACGGCAAAGATTGGGTGGTGGCTGTCCCCAGTGGAAACTTTGGTAACCTCACCGCTGGCCTATATGCTCACGCTATGGGACTACCTGTAAGCAAATTTGTAGCTGCCAACAATGCCAATGATACCTTTGCCCAATACCTACAAACAGGAAGCTATCAAGCCAAAGCCTCAGTTGCAACCCTTTCCAATGCCATGGACGTGGGTGATCCGAGCAACTTTGTACGTATCCAAGAGCTTTTTGGGCATAGCCTTGAGGCCATTCGCAAGATGATTACTGCTGTGGTGATCTCTGACAAAGAAACTTTAGACGAAATTGCTTATATACATAATACCTTAGGCTATACTCTTGATCCTCATTCGGCAGTGGGACACTTAGCTTTGCAAAAAACCCTACTTCCTTCCCAATACGGCACCGTACTAAGTACCGCCAGCCCTAAGAAGTTTGACCAAGTGATCCGCCAAGTAATTCCTTCTTTTCCTGTCCCAGAAGTGGATTTGAGTACTTGTCATAAAAAGAGCATAAGCAATTCATATGAAGCTTACAAAGAGTTGTTACTTAGTTAGTTACTCATCATTACTATAGGCCATACAAGCGAAACTCACCTTAGCTCCTACCCCTATAAGTAAGGCTGCACACTGGGCGAGGGTGGCGCCGGTGGTAACTATATCATCTATAATAAGCACGTGCTTGCCTGCAACAGCCTTGGGGTCAGTAAGTACAAAGGTCTCGGCAGAGGTTCTTTGTCGCTCTAACCAGTGTTTTTTTGCCTGAGCTGAATTATACGTTTGCTTGAGCAAAAGATCCTCACGATAAGGTACTTGCAAGGCATCAGCGAGCGTACTACCAAAGAGTGTTACTTGATTGTAACCTCTTTTTTTCTTTTTCTTAGGGTGTAGGGGAACAGGCAAGACCAACTCCACTTGCGAGAAATAGCCATTGGCAACCAGCTCTGTTGCGTACCACTGTCCCAGCCAAAGGCCTACCTGCTCCCTATCGTGATACTTAAGGGCATGTATCAGTCGCTGGGAGACTGCTCCTTTATCATAATAGAGCAGGGCGGAGGCTTTCTGCACCACTACCCTCCCGAAGAACTTCCTAATCATAGGGTTACGCTCATCAGGGAGTAAGTGAAAGTGGGTTTGCCTAAGCTCATGGCGGCAAGTCACACATAGGAATTGTTCTTGGCGACTAATTATTTGGCCACAGCCCAAGCAATAACGAGGAAATAAGAATGCACCTATATCCTTAAAAACAGAAAAAAGTGTCATAACAGTAGGTTATATGAAAAAACCACCTCACAAGGAGATGGTTTTCGCTTTAAATCCAAAATCTATGAATAAAACTTTAGTTATTTTCGGCTACTATTTCAAAAGGTAGTGCAACGATTACCTCTCTGTGTAGGCGTACAGAAGCCTCGTACTTACCTGTTTGCTTGATATTACCACCAGCAATATAGATATATTTCTTATCTACTTGGTGTCCAGCCTTAAGGAGTTCTTCAGCAAGGTCATCGTGGTTTACTGAACCGAACAATTTGTTACCTGCACCTACTTTAGCAGCAATTTTTATTTCTAACTGTTGGAGTGCTTTAGCCAATTGCTTAGCATCTTCAATAATTTTCTTTTCCTTGAAAGCTCTTTGTTTTAGATTCTCAGCCAACACCTTTTTAGCAGAAGGAGTAGCCAGCTGAGCAAGGCCTTGAGGAATAAGATAATTACGCCCATATCCGTTCTTCACGGTTACTATATCGTCCTTAAACCCTAAGTTAGGGACATCATTTTTAAGTATAATTTCCATTGATTCCTTGAATTAATTATTTTAACAAATCGGCTACATAAGGCAATAGAGCTAAGTGGCGAGCGCGCTTAACAGCTACTGCGATCTTTCGTTGAAACTTCAGAGAAGTACCAGTGATACGACGAGGCAACAACTTACCTTGTTCGTTAATAAATTTCAATAAGAAATCAGGATCTTTGTAATCAATATATTTGATACCTAACTTTTTAAAACGGCAATATTTTTTGTTTTTGTTGGTATCTATATTCAGTGGGGTTAGATATCTGATATCTCCCTCTTTTTTTCCTTTTGCTTGTTGTTCGATAGACATGTTTTAGGCTTTTTTACTGTTCAACTTTGCTCTTCTTTTCTCAGCCCAAGCGATTGCTTCTTTTTCGAGCTTCACGGTGAGGTAACGCATCACGCGCTCATCGCGGCGGAATTCTACTTCAAAGCTCTCGATAATATCACCAGGTGCTTTGAACTCAAATAAGTGATAAAATCCACTCTTCTTGTTTTGAATGGAATAGGCCAATTTCTTTAAGCCCCAATCTTCTTTTGCTACCATTTCAGCACCCTTTGAGGTTAAGAAATTTTCAAATTTCTCAACTGCTTCCTTTATCTGTGCTTCAGATAAAACGGGATTCAAAATGAAAACAGTTTCGTAATGATTCATAAAACTTTTTATTTAATTTGAGGTGCAAAGGTATAACATTTTTGGAAATACACCAAATTTATTTTGAACAAATTTCCTCTTTGCCTAACTTATTGTTGTCCTTCAGTGGGTGTCTCTGTGTTATTACCTTCAGTATCAGCGGGTTGCTCCTTAGGTTGCTCACTTATAATAACATCTCCCTTTTTGGTTTTTAGCCTACCGTGATAGTCTTTTTGGAGCTTTTCAAGGGTCTGGCTAACGAGTTCTTTAGTCACAAAGTCAATTCCCTTAGCCCCATAAGCACGCTGAAGAGAGCGGAATGCCTTCTGAGGTTCCTGAATACGTAAGTAGTAATCCCCTTCTAAGTAGTCAGGCAAGGCAGTATCCTTATAATAAGGCTTGATATACTTGACCAATATAGGAATGGATTCGAAATCCGCATTCTTAAGGATAGCAGCATAGATCGCCTTGATATCCTCCAAGAGCGGTTCTTTGTCTATACCATATAAGTCTTTGATTTTTTTATACTTGTCTTGCAAATACTGAGTAGTATTGTTCTGTACTTTGAGTACCTTTTCTGCATATTCTCGCATGGTGATAGGGCGGTATTCCTCAAAGAAGAGGTTTAAGGCCTCAGAGATACCCATGATAGAAACGGTACTGGTAGTAATTTTGGGAAAGGGTTGAGAGAAATAGAAACTACGGTCTAATTTCTTGACACTCATAAGCTTATCCAAGTCAGTTATCTTCTTCAAGATTACATTGTCCTCGTCCTGTGTCCAACCGAGATAGTAGAAGATAGGCGTCTTGAAGGAAGCCAATTGTTCTGGGATAGAGTTGGTTATTTTCTCCATCATATTGGGAGAGAGGGAGATATAGGCATTGAAAAGCGAATTTTCTTTAAGTAGGTAGTAGTTGATAAAGTTGGCCGCTTCGCCATCGGCAATGATTCCTTTAAAACCATTGGTGGAGTATTTGCTCTCCACACGAGGAATGACTGTTTGTCCGACGAACTCAAAGAAGACCGCTGTATCATTGAAGGGTACGCCTGTTTCTTCAGGTACGGTTACATCGTCCTCTTCGTTATAGATTCCCACAACGATGGAAGGAGGTACCTCGCCTGTACGAGAGAAATAGCGAAGGCTTGTTACGGTAGGCTCCAGAAGTCGGCTGGCATTAAGCACCACAAAGAGTGGATATTTTTCACGTTTGTCATAACCGTCGGGTAGTACGACAGTTACTTTGCGAGTACCATCCATATCCTTAGAACCCAAGTTTTCGGAGGTTATTTGTGCTCCCATACGGGCAGAGAGGAGCACCAAAAGCGTTAGTAATAGCTTCTTCATCTTATAAAAGTTTATAGGTTTCAAAATAAAAATCATAGGCATGTCTTTCGTCCTGAGGGTGAAAGTCCCGCCTTACGCATTGCCAGCGCTGTGGGTCTATCTCAGGGAAGAAAGTATCTGCCTGAAAGTGTGTTTGTACACGTGTGAGTTCAAGGGTTGTTGCATAAGGCATTGCTAACTTATACACCTCTCCCCCACCTATGACAAAGGGGTGTTCGTCCTGCTCATGAGCTATAGCAATTGCCTGTTCTATAGAGGATACCATTATACAATGTTCCCTTTGATAATTTTTGTCGCGAGAGAGTACAATATGAGTACGCTTTGGCAGCAACTTAGGGAGGGACTCCAAGGTCTTACGCCCCATAATCACACAATGCCCCATGGTGAGGTGCTTAAAGTGCTGAAAATCATCAGGCAAGTGCCATAGTAGTTGGTTTTCCTTGCCTATTCCATTGTCAAGGTCTAAGGCAGCTATGAGCGTTAAGGACATGGTTGTGCTTTTAAGACGAGGCAAATATACAATTATTTATTTAATTATAACCTTTTAGAATGTTAAATTTAATAGTCAGTTATCAGTAGTTTGTATTCTTTACTGATAACTGACCATTAAAAAATTAAGCTCTGAGTCAATTATTTCAAAAGTTTTTGTAGTTCTTTCTCTATTTCTGGATCAGAAGGGCGGGGCGCATTGGGATTGACAATATTACCTTCTTTGTCTATGATAAGGAAGGTAGGAATTTGGTTGATGGCATAGTCACGAATAAATTGAGAATCAAAAGCTTTATCGGCTATGAGTTGTACTCCCTTGAGCTGTTTTTCCTTTACGGCCTTACGCCAAGCCTCTTTGTCCTCGTCTATAGAGATACTTACAAACTCAATATTCTTCCCTTTGAGCTTGTCATGTAAAGCCTTTAGTGCAGGAATTTCAGCCAAACAAGGGCGGCACCAAGTAGCCCATACATCTACATATACTAGTTTTCCTTTGAAATCAGAGAGTGAAGAGGTACCTCCATTGATATTTTCATAGCCTATGAAAACAGGAGAGGGCGCACCTACAGCGAGTCTTGTAATCTTGTCATAAGTCTCTTGTGCCTCCTTAGCTACTTTTTTATCCTTTACATTGGCAACTACAAAATCCAATATCTCTTTGTTTTTGGTATTGCCTGGGAGAATTAGGGTAGCCAATTCTTTGGCAAAATCGGCACGAATATTTTCGGACTTAAGCGCTGATACAAGTTTTATAAAGTTTCCTACCTGTTCTGGATCGGTGGCATCACTTAGCTGAGAATAATATTTGCCTTGTACCAAATCCCTATAAGCCTCATCGGTCTCATATTCTTTAGCATTATCAAAATCCACCTGGTCTCTCTCGGCAAAAAAATCCTGAGGTAGAGAGGGTTGCTTGCCTGAGAAGGACTCATGCGAATTAGGATAATCCGTTAGTGCCCCTATATACTTATATTGGATCCATTTTTGCTGGTTTTTTACAAAATCCTCATCAAAGTTATAGCTCTTCAGTTTGGTTTCGAGTTCAGCAAAGAACTTTTTAAGGCTTTCTTTAAAAGTCTGTGGTTCTTGCTTGAATAGGGCACCATCGGAACGGAATATTTTATCATTGACAAAGAGTTCTCTCTCTATAAAGTACTGGGTTTGATCGGCTTGAGTACCAGAGAGAGTAACCTTGGAGAGGTCTTGGTTGAGTGTGAACTCTATTTGGGTTCCTTTATCTAAATAAAGTGGTACTAACAATGCTGGGTTCTCAAAGAGATAATAAGCATGATTGTCGGTTATTGCGCGTATGGTATCACGGAAAGTACCATCAGGAGCTATAGCAATGTCCTTAATCACCTCGTTATTGTGGACAAGCTGTAATTTCTCGTTTTCAGTAACCGATACCTTTCCTGAGATCACAGCATAATCAGCTTTAGGTTGCTCAGTCTTTTTACCACAAGCAACTACTAGGCCTATTATTGTTAGGCTTGTAATGATTTTTTTCATCTTTTTTATATATTAATGTATTACTATTTTTAGTTACTTTTTCCTATCCAACACCTTCTCTATATTGGGATCGGAGGGGTGGGGTGCATTGAGACTCACGATATTTCCTTTCTCGTCTATGATGAGGAAAGTAGGAAGCGCTACAATACCATATTCTTTGATAAACTGAGACTTAGAAGCCTTATCAGCGATGAGTTGTACCCCCTTAAGCTGTATTTCATCTACCATTTCTCGCCATACTTCTCTATCACTATCTACAGAGATACAAACAAACTCAATATCTTCCCCTTTGAGTTTTTCTTGTAAGTCCTTAAGGGCAAGGAGTTCTGCCTTACAAGGATAAAACCACGTAGCCCATATTCCCACATATAAGCGTTTTCCCCTAAGATCTGTAAGGGAAGTAGTCCCCCCTTGCGCATTTTCATAGTTGGTAAATATAGGAGCTGGCTTTCCTTTGGTGATTTTCATAGCCTTGTCATAGCTTTCTTGTGTTTCCCGCCTTACTTTCTTATCTTTTACATTTTGAAGCACAAATTTTAAAATTTCCTCATTCTTAGTATTACCAGGTCTTATCAAAGGCACTAAATTTTCTGCAAAATAAGCACGAATATTTTCAGATTTGAGCGCGTTTATTTGCTTTATGAATTTATCTATTTGCTCAGAATTGTTAAGATCACTTATTTGTTCAAAGTATTTGTTTTTTACCAACTCCCTATAGCTATCATTGCTCTCAAATTCTTGTGCATTATCAAAGTCTATTTTATCCCTTTCAGCATAGAAATCTTCGGGAAGTTCCACTTTTTTATTAGTAAAAAACTTATATCTGTCAGGATATGCTATCAAGGCATATATATAGCTATACTCAATCCAATTTTGTTGGTTTCTAAGGAAATTTTTCTCAAATTTGTATCCCTCTAATTTTGTTTTCAGTTTGTCTAAGCGTGTTCTGAGGTTTTTCTTAAACTCTTGAGGCTCTTGCTGGAAGAGGGTGTCAGAATAGGCAATTTTTTTTTGCCAAAAATGATCTTTCTCTATCAGATACTGAGTTTGCTCGGCATGTACGCCTGATACTGTTACTTTGGATTGATCTAACCTAATAAAAAGCTCTATATTAGTCCCCTTATCTATATACAGAGGGAGTAACATAGGATATGACAAATAGTAGGTGTGATCATTCGCTATAGTATATATGGTATCTCGAAAAGTCTCATCGTTGCCGACAGGAATATCCTTGATGACTTCATTGTTGTGAATGAGCTGCATTTTGGGTACAGAGAAGTCCAATAATTTCCCATAGATTACAGCATATTCCTTCCCCTCTTGGTGAGAAACTGGAGATACTTGGGAGCCACAGGCTGTCAATAAGGTGACTATCGTTAGGGTTGTGATAATTCTTTTCATATGTTTTTTATCTAATATATTGTTAATCATTAGTCTCTCATTAAAAGTCCCCATAATTCACTTGGAAGCAAGGCAAATGTAAGTCCTTGCGCCACATCTCCACGACTTGGTTGCGGTCATCTAAAAGGAACTCTATGAAGTACTTACCTGCTATTTCTTGTTGGAAAAGTTCTTTTTTGATAATATTGTCCTTCCTATAATCATTGGTAGCACGCATAAGAAGTAGGTCATAGGCGATTTGGTGTTTCAAGAGAAAGCGTTCGGTAGGTTCTCTGTAGAGCTGTTCGCGCCCCGAGAGGAGGATTACCTTATAACCCTGTGCTTTGGCCATAGCAAGCACACTTGCTACAGGAGTGTTAAGCCCATCTTCATCGGCTGAAGAGGCATCGTAAGGGTCACGTCCATTGAGCAGGGAGAGCGTACCGTCCAAGTCACAGATTATAGCCTTGGGCAAAGAGCTATCCTGTGTGGCGTAGGTAAGGGTAGCCTCCTTCACCGCTCGGGGAATTGGCTTAAAGTCAAACTTTTCCTTGGTATATTGCAATTGAGTTACATGCTTTTCTATGGCACTCTTGGGTATAAACTTGCCTATTTGTTCGCAACGCTTATCACAACGCTTGACAAGTTCCTCCACCGAGAGGTCAAAGACTTTGAAAGAGATATCGGCATACTCGGTGTAGGCATGTATCATGTCCTCAAGGGTACGCAAAGAACAGTTGGTAGCGTCTATAATCACATTGGTATGATGTTTCAGAAGTGTAATGACGGAAGCCTCCACCATCTTGGTAATACGTTCCTCATAGAAAGGCGACATAAGGGTATCACCGAACTGCATTAGGCGGAAATCATCACGATTGACCCGTACCCAATTGTCCTCGGTACGGATAAAGTAGCGCGCAAAGGTAGATTTGCCTGACCCTGGTGCTCCCACCAGAATAAGGAGTTTAGGAAAGTAATGGGGATTATTTTTGGTACTCATAGTCTGCTATCTAATTGGTTTTCTATTTCTTCACCTAATATACGGTCAAGCACTAAGTTTTTCAGTTCGTAGTTTTCCTCATGCAACTCACTATAAGGAATGGCCAATAGCTTGGCATTGATTACCCAGTCATTGATAGAACAACGGAGCTTTCCTTTGATATTTCGCTTGGAGATCTGCTCCTGTAGCCTATCTTGGAAATCCACTCCATAGACAAGGGTCAGGTAATCATTATTACGCACCTTAAAGGCAGGTGGCATACCAGGAAGGAAAGCAGTACGAGGCTTAATAACCACTCCCTCCTCGTCACTCTGATTGACCTTGTCCACCCAAGCGCGTATTTCAGGGTACTTAGCTTCAAAGTCTGCCTCATCAGTGAAAAGGTAATGTAGGCACTCATCATCATTGACCTGACGGAAACTAAGATTGTCATTGACAAAGTGCTCCGTACCATCACTGTGTACCTCCTTTAGGATATTGAAAGGCTTGAAGAAAAGTTCTGCTTCCTTACCAAAGATATCCAATTGCCGCTTAAAAAGCGCTATTTGCTGTTGGTAGTGTGGCAAATCCAAGAACTTGAAATCTCGTACGGATTGGTATTGGCGAATGATATGGTTAGGATATTTCTCCTTCATCTCCTTGTCAGAAAGCACCTTAGCGTCAGAGACAAAAACCTGATACTCAGAAGTCTGTTGTATCTTATGGAGCTTGTCATACAAAGAACTCTGTTCCAAATAATTGGCATGTATTTGGTGAGAAATATAGTAAGCCGCAAACTCGTTGTTTATAAGGCCTTTTCCTAAGACAGACCAAGGCATCAGCTCCGATTGGATAATTCTTAACTCCACTCCCTCCCAAGAGAGACGAGCATGTAAGGGACATAAGGCAGCAAGCCATTTTTCCTTGTCCAAATAAGTGATTTTATACCCATTCCTACTTACCAAATAGCTATCTTCCAAGTGCTTATGTAGGTAAATATCACAATAGGAACCCATGTATTTTTTCTCAATGACCACCTCTCGTACTCCATTACGAACAAACCATAACAGCCCCTCATAGAGGCTTTCTATCTCATTGCGCTCCACCGACTTAGGAGCAGGAGAAATGGTTGGGGAAAAGGCATTGATTTTGTTCCTACAAAACCAATCTATACGTTTTTTAAGTAATGTTTTATCTTCCACTTTTATAATGATTAATGGTTAATCATAATGTAACTCCTTGTTTTTATTGCCTATAGCTCGGTAATCTCTTGATACAGATCATTAGAAAATATGCCTTGCAAGCTGCTGTTCAAACATGAGTTCTTTGTTTTATGTGTGCAAAGATACGATGTCGCTGCGCAATGTTTTTGCATATGCAAAAGTTTAGATGTTTTTTAACTGTTAGAAGTAGAGGAATACAGGAGTTTAGATACCTCTCTAGAATACTGCCCCCTCTTTACTTTTCACTTTTCACTTTAAAAAAAAGACTGCCCTTGGGGGACAGCCTTCTTATTAGGTATAAAAATTATGTCTATTACTTTTTCAATAATCCTTCTAAGAGACCTGTGATCTCATCGCTTGAAGGACGTGGTGCATCGGCATTGACGATTTTACCTTCTTTGTCTATGATAATAAAAGTAGGAATTTGTCGGATACCATAGTCTTGGATAAACTGAGACTCAAAAGCATTTTC
>CAJZFM010000028.1 GCA_915070235.1 uncultured Capnocytophaga sp.
CCTGTGTAGCGACCCTTAGCACCCAGCTCAGTGAGACGCCCTCCCCTATCGTCCGTGACCTCTTTGTTCGCGCCATACAAGAGATACAGCACAAGCTACAACACTGTGTAGCCCTCTTGGACGGCAAGCTAGATGAGGAGATACGCCCCTTTGACCCCAAGGTATTCTACGAAATCCGACAGACGACCCTTGACCTATTTGCCGAGCAGGGCAAAACCCCTGCTGCCGATAACCCCTTAGCCGCCATTCGCCCCCAAGAGATGCTCTTTTTTACAGAACAACTCAACTACCTAAGAGAACTGACGGAGAATATTGAAAAAATGATTGCTTCAATTATTAAGGGGTAATTACTAATTGCTTCATTACCTATTTAGTTCTTGGAGTATAGCTCCAGATAATATCTTCTTTTTCTTCTGGGGTTAGCAGGCCGCGTTAAAACTTCGGTCTGAGGCTATACTTAAGGTAGAATTTCTCTATGATGTCCTCTACTTCATCGGCAGTATCTACAATTCTGAAGATATCCATATCTTTAGCGGCGATGTTGCCGAACTTGTCCAAGAGGACTTCCTTGATCCATGCTACCAATCCACTCCAGAACTCGGAGCCAACTAAGATGATGGGGAAAGGTTCTATCTTAGTCGTCTGAATCAGGGTAATGGCCTCAAAAAGTTCGTCCATAGTACCAAAACCTCCTGGAAAAACGACAAAGGCTTGGGAGTAGCGGACAAACATGACCTTGCGAGCGAAAAAGTAGTTGAAATGCAGGTTCTTATCTCTGTCTATATAGGGGTTGTCGTGTTGTTCAAAGGGGAGTTCTATATTGATTCCTACCGAAGCCCCCTCACCCTGAGTAGCACCTTTGTTGGCTGCTTCCATGATTCCTGGGCCACCGCCTGTGATCACTCCAAAGCCCATGCCTACAATACGCTCGGCAATCTCTGTGGCCAAGTTGTAATACTTGCTATCGGGCTGGATACGGGCAGAACCAAATACAGAAACACAGGGTCCTATGGCGCTGAGGCGTTCGTAACCCGTAACAAATTCACTCATAATCTTGAATATACCCCAAGCATCATGTTGTTGTAATTGAAATTCTTCAAATTGTCGTTTTTTTGTCATCTTTTATAATGATTAATGGTTAATGGTTAATTAACATAAGTTCTATGTATGTAAAATACATTTTCTCCTACAAAGCCAGCGAGTGCTCTCTGCTGGATATGTAAAAATCTGTGGGCAACTTTTCTCTTCTGTCATGGGCAACTTATTGTTACCTGCGAAAAGAGAAAGCAAATGTACCACTTTTTTTTGAGTTAAATATATTTTCACTAAAGTATTTTTTACGTAAATTTGCCCTTATTTTCTGTTTTATACCCACACACCATTATGGCTGTTATCGTAGAACACTTAACCAAACAATACGCGGGGCAACGCGTAGTGGATCATCTTGATTTTGAACTTCGCAAAGGCGAAATCACAGGCTTTCTGGGGCTGAATGGCGCTGGAAAAACTACCACGATGAAAATGATGTGCGGTGCTCTCTTGCCCGATGAGGGGGATGTTCGTGTCTTAGGCCATTCTATCCTCTCAGAACGCGAGCAGGCACAGCAGCATTTGGGCTATCTGCCTGAGCATAACCCACTATATCCTGATATGTATGTAAAGGAGTACCTCAGCTATGTGGCGAATATCTACCATGCGCCTTGGAAGAATATTGCTGAGAGTATCGCCCTGACACGCTTGGAGAGCCATGCTCACAAGAAGATACACACCCTCTCTAAGGGGTATCGCCAGCGCGTGGGACTGGCCGCAACCCTACTGCATGACCCCGATGTGCTAATCTTGGACGAACCTACCAATGGCCTTGACCCTCAGCAAATCCTTGAGATACGACAAATAGTCCGCGATCTGGGTCAGGAAAAGGTGGTATTGCTCTCCTCTCATATCATGCAGGAGATACAGGCCGTTTGCCAGCGAGTGATGATCCTACACAAGGGGAAGATTATCCTAAATGAGCCTATGGCACACCTACAGGACAAGGAACAGACCATAGAAATCCTCTTTGATTTCCGAGTGGAAGAACAGCTGTTGCGCCGTATCCCACATATCAAGAGCATTCGCAACAACGAAGAATTTTTCTTTACCCTTACTTTTGATACCCAAGAGGATATGCGCCCCAAGCTCTTTGATTTTGCTACAGAGAATGGACTGAAAATCCTACAGATGAACCACCGTCATACCGACTTAGAACAACTATTCACCGAACTTACTAAAGCTAATTAACTATGAACACACCGCTTTTACAGATCACCAACCTAAGCAAGCAGTACGGCAAGCAATGTGCCCTCTCTGGGGTATCTCTGGAAATTCCACATGGGAGTATTTTTGGGCTATTAGGACCTAATGGAGCTGGGAAAACAACCCTTATCCGTATCCTTAACCAAATTATTTTCCCTGACGGAGGAGAAGTACGCTTGGACGGAGAGCCACTAAGCCCCGCACATATCTCCCATATAGGTTATATGCCCGAAGAGAGAGGCCTTTATAAGAATATGACCGTCAGCGAACAACTCCTATACTTAGGTCAACTCAAGGGGTTGAGTCGTCAGCGCGCTGAGGAGCAATTGGATTTTTGGCTTAATCGCTTGGAGATAGCCCATTGGAAGGGAAAGAAGCTACAGGAGCTTTCCAAGGGTATGGCCCAGAAGGTGCAGTTTGTCGCCACGGTACTCCACCGGCCTAAGCTACTGATTTTTGACGAGGTATTCAGCGGTTTAGACCCTATCAATGCGGAGATTATCAAGGATCAGGTACTTTACTTGCGCGAGCAGGGGGCGACCATTCTCTTCTCTACCCATCGTATGGAGTCGGTAGAGAGCTTGTGCGATCATATTGCCCTGCTGAACCGCTCCAAATTACTACTTAGTGGAGAGCTAAAGACTATCAAACGACAATTCCAAGAGGACACCTACGAAGTAGGAATTATTCCCAACGAAGGTGTCTCTTTCGAAGAATTCAAAAGTCGTTACCAAACTACTGCTGCCCAATTCCCTACCATTCACAACGAAGAGAAATGGTTGGTACACCTCACCAAAGAGCAAGACCCTCATCAGGTGTTGTTCTACTTAGCTGAAAGGGGCAAAATCACCCACTTCAACCAGCAAATACCCAGTGTCAGTGATATTTTTATACAGACCATTCAATCAGTGAAGAGTGATTAGTGATTAGTGGTTAGTGAAGAGTGGTTAGTGTAGACTCCAATTCGTTAAGACGCAATAAATTGCGTCTCTACGGATGACTACGCTCATCAGAAGTTATCTTAGCCAGCGCATGTGTAGAGATGCAATTTATTGCGTCTTAGAAAGTTTGCGAATAATATCTTCACTATTGATTCGCTTTTCTAATTAAAAACTAAAAACTAAAAACTATACCAGTATTGCCGAAGCGCCGATACGGCTTACCCCCAAGGCGATATATTGTAGGGCGGTTTCCCGATCGCGAATACCCCCTGAGGCTTTGATCAGCGCTTTGTCGCCTACCACTTCCTTGATTAGCTGTACATCGGCAAGGGTAGCCCCTGCTGTACCGAAGCCTGTGGAGGTCTTGACAAAGTTGGCACCTGCCTCTACACAGAGTTGGGAGGCTAAGCGTTTCTGCTCATCGGTAAGATAGCAAGTTTCTATGATGACTTTCAGCACTTTATCGGCTGTTTCTTTCTTGAGTAAGGCGATTTCGTCTCGTACTTTAGCCGTCTGTCCTGAGAGGAAGAGACCCAAGTTGATCACCATATCTATCTCATCAGCACCTTCGGCCAAGGCTGTGGAAGCCTCATGCAGCTTGCCCTGAGTGCTCATAGCACCCAAGGGGAATCCCACTACAGTACATACTTTCACCTCAGAGCCTTTAAGCTCGTGGGCTACCAAAGGGACATAACCACTATTGACACAGACTGAGAAAAAGCCATATTGGCGTGCCTCTTGGCAAAGTTTTTCTATTTGAGCAGGTGTTGCTGTTGCTTTAAGAAGCGTATAATCAATATATTTTGCTAAGTTCATGGTTGAAATTTTAGAAAAAAGGCTACCTGATATACAGATAGCCTCATAACCTTATGAATTTTAATAAATTATAGAAGTGAATCTAAGGCATCGGTATAGGTTTTCTTAGGTGCAACCCCTACTTGGCGGCCTACAACTTCACCGTCTTTGAATACCAATACGGTAGGGATATTTCTCACCCCATATTTGGCAGCAAACTCTTGGTTGTTATCCACATCCACTTTGCCTACCACTACTCTACCCTCATATTCAGTAGCAAGTTCTTCAATCACTGGGCCAAGCATACGGCAAGGACCGCACCATGTTGCCCAAAAATCTACTAATACAGGTTTATCACTCTTGAGTACTACTTCATCAAATGAAGCATCAGTTATTTGTAATGCCATATCTTTAAACTTTAAAAATTATGAATGCAAAGATACAACTTTTTCAGGAGAAAAAGAAAGCCTTTTTTATAGATTTTTTCTATATCAGCAATTGATGATTACACGGTTAGTATTTAGTAAATCAAAACTTTTTTGTACCTTTGCAATCCAAACAAAACAACAACACTATTGACAATTAAAAATGGTTTCTCTATTTCAAAAATACAACGTACCAGGCCCTCGTTATACCAGTTATCCCACAGTCCCTTATTGGGAAGATAGCTCCTATTCCTATGAAAAATGGCTTGCTTCGGTACGGACTTCCTTTGCGGAAAGCAATAATACTCAAGGCATCAGCCTTTATATACACCTACCTTTTTGTGAGAGTCTTTGTACCTTTTGTGGCTGCCATAAGCATATCACCAAAAGGCATGAAATGGAAGACCCTTATATAAAAAATGTCCTCAAGGAATGGCAACTCTACTTGGCAGTGCTTCCTGAAAGGCCTCGAATCAAGGAAATCCACTTAGGGGGGGGGACACCTACTTTCTTTTCTCCTGACAACTTGCAATACCTTATAGATCAGATCTTCGAAGGGGCAGACCGAGCCGAAGGGTTCCAGTTCAGCTTTGAGGGACACCCCAACAATACCACTGGTGAGCACTTGGAAAGGCTCTACGCTTTGGGTTTTACCCGTGTGAGCTATGGGGTGCAAGATTATTCACCTGTGGTACAGAAGGCTATTCACCGCATTCAGCCCTTTGCCAATGTGGAGCGTGTTACCCTTCAGGCACGAAAAATAGGCTATAGCTCCATAAGCCACGACCTTATCTTTGGGCTTCCCTTCCAAAAGGAAGAAGATGTCCGCTATACGATAGACTGTACCAACCGCCTACGTCCTGACCGTATTTCCTTTTATAGCTATGCGCATGTACCTTGGGTAAAGGGTACAGGTCAGCGCGGGTTTGATGAAAACGACTTACCTACCGCCGACCAGAAGCGCCACCTCTATGAGATTGGCAAGCAACAGCTATTGGACAATGGTTATATAGAAATAGGCATGGATCACTTTGCTTTGCCTACGGACGAGATGTACGAATCCTTTGTAAAAGGTACGCTACACCGCAATTTTATGGGCTATACTGCCTCCAAGACCCAGCTGATGATAGGCCTGGGCATCTCGGCCATTAGTGATAGTTGGTATGGTTTTGCTCAGAATGTGAAGACGGTCAAGGAATACGAAGAAGTATTGGCCACCGATAGGATTCCTGTGTACCGTGGGCATATTCTTTCGGAGGAAGACCTTATCTTGCGCCGCCATATCCTAAACCTCATGTGTCAGTTCCACACCTCATGGGAAGCCCCTCAGTTGCAATTCCCTGAAGTTGAAGCCGTCAAATCCCGCCTTGCAGAAATGGAAAAGGACGGTCTCATACGCATTCTCCCTCATTCCATTGAGGTTACTGATGCAGGCAAACCTTTTGTCCGCAACATCTGTATGGCTTTTGACCTAAGGTTACAGCGCAATGTACCTACCACACGTATTTTCAGTATGACGATATAAAATCTCTTAGAGATCACACCCCCAGAGACCTCTTAATCATCAAAGAGGTCTCTTTCTATTTCTTCCATTTCTATGATATCCAAGGCCTCCTGTAGGGTAGGACAAGCGATGAGTTCTTCGGGGAAATCATCTGGGTTATAGTGCTCATAGACTACCACAAAGGAATGTTCGCCCTCGGCACGTACCATCTCGGAGAGGTAGAAAAGTGCATCGAGCTGTTCCTCGTCCAGCTCGGTTACGCCCTCCAAATGGATAATGATATGGCAAGGCTTCAGGGTAGGATCCTTCAAGAGCTGGTTGGCTGTATCCAAGTTGATTTCCTCCGCATTAAGCTTTATGGTAGCAATGAGGTCTTTTTTGTGAATGTGCATACTAAAAGTGTTTAGAAAAGGTTATTTGTTTCCAATGATACGTAAGATGTCTCCGAATACCCCGCGGGCAGTTACAGCGGCTCCTGCCCCTGCTCCTTGGATCACGATCGGGTTTTCCCCATAGGACTCGGTGTATATCTCAAAGATAGAATCTGCTCCCTTGACCTGCCCTAAAGCATTGGTTACAGGTACAGAAACGAGCTTCACATCTAAGCGGGCGGTGGAGGTATGTGAGAGATCGCCATGAAGATCTCCTACATAGCGCAGTACTGTCCCTGCGGGTGCCTTATCCTTGATCTGCTGATAGATAGGGTCAAACTCCTTCAGGCGAGAGAGGAACTCCTCACGACTACCCTGGCGTAGGGCTTCTGGGATAAGGTTTTCAATAGAAACCTCTTCAAACTCGTTTTCCAAATCCAGTTCGCGTGCCAGAATTAGCAGCTTACGACCGACGTCATTACCGCAAAGGTCTTCGCGTGGATCTGGTTCGGTATAGCCACTGTCTATGGCCTTTTGGAGAATCTCACTAAAGGGGGCATCACTGGCCGAATAGGTATTGAAGAGGAAGCTGAGTGTCCCTGAGAAAATCCCCCTGATACGAGTGATGTTCTCCCCCGAATGGTGTAAGAGCTTTATGGTATCAATCAGTGGCAAGCCCGCTCCTACGTTGGTTTCATAGAGGTATTGCTTTTTGTATTGGGCGAGGGTTTCTCGGAGTTTTTTATAGAAAGGATAACCAATGGTGTTGGCTATCTTGTTGGCTGAAACCAAGTCAAAACCATTTTCTACCAGTGGCAGATAGTTCTCTACAAAGTCTTTACTTGCGGTTACATCAATCGCTATGAGGTTCTCCAAGTGATGTTGTTGTACTTGCGCTATAAATGTTCCTATCTGGTAAGGTTGCTTCTGGGTATCAAAGGCTGCATATTGCTCTGCAGAAATTCCCTTGTGGTTGAAGAGCAACTCTTTAGAATTGGCAATGGCGATGATCTGCAAGTTGATATTTCTACGCTTGAGAATATCGGCACGTGCCTCGAAGATTTGTTCAATAAGGGTACCTCCCACAGTACCACGACCGAAGATAGCCAAGTTGATACGCTTGGAGATTTCAAATATTTCACCATGAATCACATTGACCGCCTTGGGGAGATCCTTCTTATGTACCACCACGCTGACGTTGCGTCCTGTCGCAGAATTGTTAATCAGTAGCGGAATCACTTGGTTGCGAATCAGTGCGTTATATGGCTTGTCAAAGTCGGCCAAGTTCTGTCCAACGATAGAAACCACGCCCACCTCCTGCACCAGACTTACCCCGCTTACGTCGTGGCTATAGACATCCAATTCGAACTCTCGCTCCAAGGCCTGTTTAGCTTTTTGCGCATCCTTGTTAGCTACCAAAAAACCGATACCACGCTCCGATGAGCCTTGGGAGATGATACTCACACTGATTTCGGCCTGAGCCAAAGCGCGGAAGATACGTGCATCCACTCCCACTTTTCCCAACAAGCCACGCCCTTCGAGGATTACCAAGGCGTAGTTCTCCAAGACAGAGATGGCGCGAATCCCTCCTATGTTATCCTTCGCCTCACAGATGAGCGTGCCTGCATCATTGGGCTTGAAGGTGTTGAGAATACGCAAGGGGATTTTCTTTTCCAAGAGTGGAATAATGGTTTTGGCATGTAGAATAGAGGTGCCGAAGTTGGCCAGCTCATTGGCTTCCTCAAATGAGAGTTGGCGGATAATCTTGGCATCGGGCACCAGTTCGGGATTGGCCGTGAAAATCCCATCTACATGGGTGTAGTTTTGGAGTTCTTCCGCTTCTAATATAGAGGCCAATATAGAGGCAGAGTAATTGCTACCGTTGCGCCCCAAAGTAGTGGTTTCCCCTGATGCATTGGCCGCTATAAAGCCTGTAACAATAGGTGTAACGTCTTTGGGTATTTGCGTAAAATACTGAATGGTACTCTTGGCCGAGCTGTCTTCTACCAGCTGTGCATTGCCAAAGTGACTATCTGTAACATAGAAATGACGGCTATCAGCAAAGGTAGCCTTGACCCCACGCTTGCGCAAAAGGTAAGAGATAAACTTAGCCGAGAGCACTTCCCCTTGTGCCAAGGTGTGATCTTTTATCTTGTCATTATAGTCGCCCAAGAGAGAGACCCCATCAAAGATACGTTGTAATATGGAGAACTCCGCTGAGAAGTCTATCTCCTCCCCAGCGATTTGGTATTGCTTAAAGGCTTGGAAGTCAGCCGAGATGTCCTCGCCCTTGGCAGCACGCTCCAGCATAGACTCCAGCTGGTCGGTAGCCTTGTCACGAGCAGAGACCACCACGGCGATCTCTTGTCCTTGTTTTACCTTGTCGGTGATAATGGAAAGCACTGTCTCTAAGCCCTTTCCATTGGCGAGGGACTTCCCTCCGAATTTGAGAACCTTCATAATCTAAGTGAATAGTGAAAAATGAATAGTGAATAACGTGAGTTCGACGTAAGCAAAATTATATTTCTTCTCCCACAGATTCCACGGATTTTCACGGAAAGAATAATACAACTAAGCGTAACTTTTTTGATTTCCACGGATAAATAAGACCTTGGGTCTTATAACAATCCGTGCAAATCGCAGCGGTACAATTACACAGGCATAGAAAATCTGTGAAATCCGTGAAAATCAGTGGGAGCTTTCGTTATATCGAACTCATATTAAATAGTGCACTAACAAAGTGCAAATATACAAATTTTCTTTTATTCTGTCGTGAATGTAGAATTTTTTTTTACTAATATACCCATTTACCAATGAGATGATTTGCGAATAAACCCATTTATTCAAAACTAAATGGGACTGCAAAGATACAACATTTAACAGCGCCTTGTCAAGGAAATTTTGAGTTTTTAGTTAGCCGCTTTCACTATTCATTAGTCACTAGTCATTAGTCACTATTCATTGGTCATTATATAATCGTATCCTTTAACCGAGAAGGGGATTCCCAAGCGTTTGTTCAAGGGGCGTATCTTTCCGTCGGGAAAACGAATGTAGCAGGTATTGACCGTAGAGGGGAAAAGGAAACGGTCGTGATCCTTGCCTCGCATCTCAACAAACTGTACTCCGACCCATGCCTCGCCTTTGGGCACGAAGACGGAGATTTTGCGAGTGAAAGTCTGCTTGGCTTTACTGGGGAAGACCTCTATATAAATCGGTTCTTTGAGCAAGGGGGTGAAGGCCTTATGTTCCTTATCTGTCTGATAGACTACCACGCGTAGCACTGCCATATAGAAGTCGCTACTACATACATCTATGCTTAGCTCCGTTAGGCGGGCATCGTGCTTGAGAGAGAGGAAGTCGCCTATCTCGGCATTGAGATACTTGCGATCGCTGGTGGGTTCAAAACCATCTTTCATCTCGCCATAGAGTGAGAAGATAGCAGGAATCCCCTTGCCCCTAATAGTGTAGTACTTAGGCTTTTGTAGTGTAAAAGAAGCCTCGGGCAGCTGTATATCCGCCTCCTGTAGGACGATTTTGTTCTGTATATCCTTGGCCAGTAGCACCTTGCGCTTATAACTCAAGTGAGAGAAGTAGATGCTATCGGTAGGCGCCGCCGAGAGTCGCTCTAAGGAGAACTGCCCATATTCGTCTGTGATCAGTCCTTTGGAGGTGCCCACCACGCCTATATTTACATATTCTACAGGGGTACCCTTCTGGGAAACCACCTGCTGCTGCGCCAAACAAGGCAGCACAAAAAGGAAGAAGAGAAAACGCATAAACTAATGATTAATGGTTAATGATTAATGATTAATGCCAGCAATGATTAATCATTAATCATTATTGGCATTAATCATTATTATCGTCCTGCTCGTATACCTATCATAAAAGGATATTCGCTTGTGGTATTGCCTGTAAAGAGAGGAGCGAGGCTATAGCGAGCATAGAGGCTCCAGCCCTTAACCCCTATATGTGCTGAGAGACCATAAGTCCATAGATTGACATTTATATCCTTACGCATAATGTTCTTATAAGTATCTCCTTGCTGCTGGTAATTGACCTTTTGGTTGGCATCAAGCAAGAGACCTACAAAAGCCCCTACCCCAAAGTACAGATTTTCATGGTTTTGGAAATAAGAGGTATTTCTATACACCCCGTCTTTGGAAAAATCCCATTCCAAATCCACCGGTAGCAGCAGATAATGAAGGCGGAGCTTGGACTTGGTCAGTTCCTGTCCATAGGGTGCCAACTGTGTCTCGCCCCCTTGACGGTCATAATAGTAATTGCCTCGTATCTTAAAACTCTGGTAGAGCCAAGAAAGCCCAAAGTTTAGGTGTAGGCGGTTGTTATTCTTTCTTAGGCGGAAGTTGTTATAGATGCCCAACTCAAAGGACTTAGATCCCAGTGGACTGAGACGCTTATCTCCGAATTGCTCTGCTGAACTAAGGTTGAGCACCCCCAAGGCGATATAAGGAGAGTAGTGATCCGTTCTTCCCACATACCTACGAAAATAGGTGTTGGTCTCTTGGCGTCGCGCCAAAGAATCTACTTGTGCCATAGTCTTCTGGTTAGTATGTACGGAAGCTAAAGTATCGGTAGATGTAAGAAGGCTATCGGCAGATGCCTCCTTTAGTGCTTTGTCCAATTGGCTCTGGAGGGTCTGTGCTTGCGCATAGATGAGCTGTCGGGTACGCTGCTTAGTACGAGCCTTGAAGTCCTCCTCCATCTGCTTGGCCTCTTCCTTGGAGATCTTCTGCTGCTCTAAGAGGTCTTCCACTGAAGCCAACTGCTTGTAGTAATGCGCCTTCTGTGCTGCTACGATAGAGTCCACCGCATATTTGCTCTTGAGGATATGTTGTTCCAATGTGTTCTGCGCCCAAAGTGGAAAGGCAAAGAGGAGGAAAACGAGAGATAATCTTTTCATAATTGTCAATGGTTAATGATTAATAAAAACGCAAAGCTACGATTTTTTTATTAATTTTCCTATTTTTTTGAAGTAAAATTTTATTACCTGATTATAAAAGAGGTTTTTCTTATAATAATCCTATTGGTAATATGTTTATTAAGATTGATAGATGATAAAAAATAGTTAAAATTTCAAAGAATTGCTTTTTTGTGTCTAATTTTGTAGGAGTAATTAACCCATAAGCATTCCATCATGAAAAAAGTATTACCTCTTTCCTTAGTAGCCCTATTTCCCTTTATCTTCCTCAAGCTCCCTAATGAGGAAGTGTCAGTTGGTGTATTAGCTCCTATTTTCTTTGCCCTTTTTGCCATTTCTTGTATCACAGAAATCTATAAAAGAGTAAAGCACAAAGAAGAAAACATAGAAAATTCTTAGAAAATTATTTGACTTTTGCTTTTAGAAATCGTATCTTTGCAGAGTCAAGTTGATTCATCAAAGACCAAAGATTATGTCTGTTTTATTAGAAAAACCAAAGAAAAAAACTACGAAGAATGTTTCCCCTCTTAACTTTTCACCAGAAGTAGAGACACAGGAAACTACTCAAAAGGTCGCTGTTCCCACAAAGAAAAAAACACTTTGGGACATAGCGGAAGAATTAGCTAAAAATCCCCTTTTCACTATTGATGAAAAGGACAGAGACCTTATATATGGTTCTAATATGATGACAAGATTATTGCAAGAAGAAGAACTATGAACTATTTCTTAGACACCAATATCATCATCATTCTATTTGAAGGAAGAAAAGATGAAATTCGGAATAATGTGAGAGAAATTTTAATGAATGAGGAAAATTCTTTTTATGCAAGTACTATTTCCTTATTAGAAATAGCACAATTATATAGAAAAAAGCGTTTCAAAAACATTGATTATAATCTTTTTGATAGGGGAGACAAGCTGATTGCACACATCCTTGATGTCGTATCATTAGTAAAAATTCTCTCTTTTGAACAAAAGCATACATTTATAGTAGGTCGTTTAGAGTTCGTTCCTAATCATAATGATCCTAATGACTTAGCTATTATAGCTCATGCCATAGCTGAGAATATGCCTATTATTTCTTGTGACGATAAGTTCCCTGCCTATCAACAGCAAGGAGCTATCGTGATACATAATCCCAGATAACACCTTTTAATCTTATAGTCTATGAAACCATTTTTAAGAAAAGATGCCAGAAGTTTTTACTTTATATTCTGTATAGTTTTCTTCTGTGCCGTTATTATCTATCGCTTAGTATATAGGGAAACTCCCTTACTGAACACTATCCTCTTAATCTTGACAGCGCTGCTCAATGTAGCCTCGGCAGGCTTCTCCCTCTATGAAGTGAGAAAAAGAGAGCTTAAATAAGTGACAAATGACAAGTGACAAGTGACTAATCCTCTATGGTATTAGTCATTTGTCACTCGCCACTAGTCATTTGTCACTCACCACTAGTCACTTGTCACTAGTCACTAGTCATTATTTTTCGAGCGCTTGCTTAAAGTCGGCAATTAAGTCTTCTATATTTTCCAAGCCTACCGCCACACGTACAAGGGTTTGGGTAACACCACGGGCTACCTTCTCTTCTTCGGGAAACTCGGTATGAGTATGGGTACTGGGGTGCGTAACGAGTGTCTCTACGCCTCCTAAGCTCACTGCGAAAAGGGCTACCCGAAGCGCCTCAAAGAACGGCTTTACCTTCTTCTCATCCTTCATTACGAAAGAAAATACAGCACCTGCTCCCAAGGCTTGGCTCTCTTGGATAGCCTTACCTTTATTGTTTGGCAGGGTAGGGTAATATACCTTCTCCACAGCAGGGTGTCCCTCAAGGAACTCTATAAGTTTGAGGGTATTGGCTTGAGCATAGTCCATACGCACCTTGAGTGTCTTGATGCTACGTATGAGCAGCCAGCTATCAAAAGGAGAGATGAGTGCTCCTATGGCTACCTGAGCAAAGCTGATCTTCTCGGCCAAGGCATCATCATTCACAACCACTGCTCCTGCAATAATATCATTATGTCCGCTGAGGTATTTGGTAGCACTATGCAACACCACATCGGCCCCTAGCTCTAAGGGACGCTGCAAGTAGGGTGAGAGGAAGGTGTTATCCACTATGGTCAGTAGTCCGTGCTGCTTGGCTATGGCCACTGTCCCGCGAATATCGGTAACATCCAACAGCGGATTGGAAGGTGTCTCTATAAAAATCCCTTTGGTATTGGGGCGTATGGCTTTTCGGATATTGTCCAAGTTGGTCGTATCCACATAGGTCGCTTCCAAACCAAATTTGGCGAAAACATCCTTCATAATACGGAAGGTGCCCCCATAGATATCCAATCCAAAAACAAAGTGATCTCCCGCTTCAAAAATGGTAAAAAGCGAGGTAGTCGCCGCCATGCCTGAGGAAAAACCAAACCCATGTCGGCCACTTTCCAGCTTGGCAATCAGGGTTTCAAATTCCTTGCGAGTAGGGTTGGAGA
>CAJZFM010000029.1 GCA_915070235.1 uncultured Capnocytophaga sp.
TAAACGCTTGTAAACAAGACTGGTATTCCTTAATTTTGCAGTTAGGAAAAAAATATGCAAATGGACAGAAATACCAGTACAGAGGGCAAAGATAGAGAATTATTATCAAACCTTAAAGGTTTATTTGGGAAAAAATTGAATTTAGCTCGTATAAAATTCGTAACTCTCTTTATATTAGCACTTTGCAAAACAAGAAAGGATAAAACCAGATGAGAAAAGAGTTATAAGTGTATTCAAATACGGATTAGACTACCTATCTGAGTACCTTTTTAGAGGGGTAAATAAGTTTAAAATCAATTACTTACAATTTTTGTCCTGTCCTTAGTAAAATTTGTTACTTGTCACTTGTCACTATTTTAGTATCCATCAATGGCTCTAATAACCATTTTATAGCGGTCATAGTCCGCCCCAGAGACGATTTTCACAGGAGTAACTCCTCTGAAATCCGATGGGGAAAAATACTTCATAAGAAGGAGATAGAAGGTTTTGTTCTGTGTATCTTCATAGACATACATCTGTAGGGGTTGGTTGTTCTTGGACGGTAGGTTCGCCAGCTCTTGGTAGTTGCCTTGTTCCAAAAGTCGAGATAGTTCCTCCACGGTGGTGTGACCAGAATCAAATTTCTTATGTCCTTTTTGTTTGATCTTGGTTTGGGTTTGCTTGTTGTAATAATCAGAAGCAAGGAAGAAACTAATCCCTGCAAAGGCCATACCAGTCCAAGCGATGACACGCCATATCCATAGCTCGCCCACAGGGATAAGGTCAGGCTTTATCATCAGTACCAAGCAAACCGCAAAGAGTAGCCCATAGGTGATTTGCTTTGCTGTATCTGCTTTGAGGACAAATTGTTCTGGGTGAGCCTGAAAGTAGGCTGCCATGTTTTGTGGAAATTCTGTATTCATTATCTAATAATTTTATATTATTTGGCGAAGATAAATAATTTTAAAACTTGTAGGCGAAGAAATCAATATTTGCGGGGGAGGGGTAAATATTCGCAATGATTAAGTGAAAAATGAAAAGTGAAGAGCGCTTTTCACTCTTCACTTTTCGCTTTTTGCTCAATTAGTCTTCTTCTGGTTCAAATGTCCATTGTCCGTCTTTCTTCTGAGCCATAACACGATAGTAAGTAGTGGTAGTAGTTCGTGTACGTCCTATAGTTCTTGTCTCGGTAGCTTTACCTATTTCAGTAAATTCCATCTTGAACCCTACTTCATACTCCCCAGCCTTACCATTGCTAACAAGGAAGATACAAGAGACATTGAAGTTCTCATAATCAGGATACTCATCTTTGAATTTTTCAATTCCTTCCTTGATGGTATCCACCACCTTGTCTGCACTGATATCCTTGAGTTTGAAGAGGTCACCTTCTTTTTGAGAATCATCTACCGCTTTGGCTTCGTCCCATTTTTTAGGAAAATTGAACTCTTGAAGGATAATCTTTCCTTGAGCTTGGTCCCAATACATAAAGCGACCGAAGTCAAGAGTATTTCCCTTGAGTGCTTCCTCGGATTGGAAGAAGATAAGGTTGAATTCTTTATCCTTTATGGGAGAATCCTCAAATAAGGTGATGATCTGTTTGAAGCCCTCTTTATCGTACATTACAGGAGCTTTTTTACCACAAGAGGTAAGGGCGAGCGCCATAATTGCCGCGAAGAAAAGTGTAAGTTTTCTCATGTTAGTTTGATTTTTATAAGTGATATTATTTTTCAGAAACTAATTTTCCTTCTGCGTCAAAGACAAAGGTTTTATAATCTCCTTTTTGAATATTTTGCCCTTCTTTGGCAGCAGTTTTAAAAGTGGTTGTAAAGGCTAAGGTTTCTTGGTCTTTTTCTATTTGCCACTCTGAGATATAGGAGGTAGAATTAGCTTTTTCCTTAACAGCCTTAATCATCTCAGGAAGTTTTGCCACAAGAGGTTTTACCTCTGGGTAGGAGAAAAGCAGGTCTTGGTACTGCTCATACTTGGCACGCTTGCCTTCGTCGGTTTTAAGGACAATCATCTCTCCTCCTAAGTAGCGGAGGTGCTCGTTGTCATAATTGGCTTCAGCAGACTTCAAGGTGTTTTTTTCCTTGTCATCAAGAGCGAAAACCTTTACCTCACAGGTTTTATCTCTGAAGGTAGTGTTGATAAAATAAATTTGGAGGGTATCGAGTTTGATACCTTTCTTTTCTATCAGTTTGTCAAAAGTGTTTTCAAAATCACCAGCATCGGTACCTACGATACCTTTGGCATAGTCGTAATTGGCATCATCAACACCAGTGACACTTTTGGCCAAACTACTGACACCTTTTTTCCAATCACAATTGGCAAAGGTGATGGCCACTAAGGCTACTACTAAAAGGGTGAGTTTTTTCATATAGGGTAAGGGATTTTTATTTGTTTCTTTTCCAAAGGGCAGAGATACCTACATTTTGGTCTTTCTGTTGTACAGGGTATTTGCTATTGATAGCCTCTAAAATATCTCCATCAAAATCCTTATTACTACCATAGATGGTTTGGATAATCCAACGGCCAATCATACCGCCTTCGTTGTAGAGCCCCTTGAGCCACCACTTCATAGTAGAGCGGTCAAAGCCTAAGTAAGTGTCCTCGCGAGACATGTCCTCGGTCATAGGAGCATGCTTTACGGTAATAAAAGTACGGTGATAAGCGTTTTTGGCCACGAAGATACGATCTTCTGAGGCAGAAGTTCCCAAAAACTGAGCAGCAGCATTGCCTTTTTTGATGAACTCCACTTTGTACTTGTCGCCTAATTTTTCTTTGATGACTTCAAAGAGGTCTTGCAAAGGCACCTTGCCTTCCAAGAATGTAATGGTGATATTCTTGTCCAATAGTCCCATAATGACTTGTATTTAAGATTATTTAGTGGCAAAATTACATGAAATTTACTGAAATAGAAAAACAAATCAATATTCGCAGGGGGGGGGGTAAATATTCGCGGCTAAACAAGCGAAAAGTGAAAAGCGCTCTTCACTATTCACGCTTCACTTTTCACCTTTTAGAGTTTGATAATTAACAATTAAATTTGTACTTTTGCACATGATTTAAATACTATCAGAATGGAGACTTTGATACCTAATAAAGAATGTATGAACACTGTGTTATTACAAGCAAAGGTGCAAGAGTCAGATGTGCCTTATATAGAACGATTTCTTAGAGGAATTGCTACAGAGGTCTCTTTCGGTGAAGAAACTGATTTTTTTGAAGAACTGACAGAGGAAGATATTCAGAAAATAGAGAAAGGAAGAGAGCAAATACAACAAGGTATGAGTATCAGTAGTCAGGATTTGCAAAAAGAAACCAGAGAGAAATATGGAAGTAAAATGGGCTATTGATGCCAAAAACGACTATCACAATACACTTGATTATTGGTATGAGCACAATGGTTATTTATCCATTCCTCATTAACCACTTTTGCACCTGCTCCCTACGGCGTTCGGCCACGGGGATACGCTCACCTGTGGTCAGCTCCAAAACGCCTTCTTTGTAATACTTTCGCACATAGCGAGCATTGACCAAATAGGACTGATGAGAGCGTATGAACTGTGAGGGAGGCAAAAGTCCTTCATATACCTTGATGACCTTGCTGACCAAGATCTTCTTTCCGTCGTCAAGGTAAAAAGTGGTGTAGCCCTTATCACTCTGCAAGTAGATAATCTTCTCTATAGGCACTACATCTATTCCTTCGGCGGTGGAAAGAGAGATTCTACTTATTTGACTTTTATCGGCTATATATTGTAAGGCAAGTTGCAGCTGGGAGGCTGCGACCTTGAACTGTTCTTTCTTCTGATAACATCTCAGCAGGGTTTGGTTGAAGAATGTTTCCTCAATAGGCTTAAGCAAATAGGCAAAGGCACCTAAGTTCAGTGCCTCTATGGCAAACTGGCTATAGGCGGTGATAAAGATAAGCTGTAGGTGTTCCGTTTCTATCTCGGAAAAAAGGGTTAGACTATTCCCATCTGAGAGTTGTATGTCCGAGAGTACCAGATCGGGAGATAAGGCAGGAATCTCCTCCCTTGCGGTGGCTATATTCGAGCTATAGCCTACTGTTTGGGCAAAAGGGAGCTTTTCTACAAGGGCAATGAGATAACTGAGTATATTCGGTTCGTCTTCTAAAATATACACTTTCATAAAATAGGGATTACTAAGGTTATACAATATCCGCTTTCAGGGGCTTTTCGTGGGGCAGCGGTAAGGTAGGCGTTGTTCTTTTCGGTTTGGTTAAAGAGCAAATCCAATCGCTCTTGGGTAATGGTCTGTGAAAGGGATTTCTTATGAGGGGAGGCAGAGGTCTTGCCACAACCATTGTCGGTAAGGGTGATATGGAGCTTTCCTGCACCTTCTGCTATATGTAGTAAAAGCAGTCCCTTATAGCTTAGGTGCTTAAATCCATGTTCTATGGCATTCTCTACCAAAGGCTGTAAGAGCATAGGAGGAATCTGGTAAGTATCGGTATCCAAAGTGGTATCCACCTGAAAGTCAAAACGGTCGGGATAACGCAGCTGTTGGAGCTTTACATAGGCGTGGAGGGCGTCGATCTCCTCTGTCAGGGAGATAGTCTCCTCTCGGTTGAGTTCCAACATCTTTCTCAGATAGGAGGAAAAGGTAACCAAGTAATCATTGGCCAAGCTATTTTGTTGTGTTTGGATAAGTCCTTGTAGGTTGGCAATGGCATTGTAGATAAAATGAGGGTTGAGTTGTTGCTGGCGTAGTTGCTGGGCAAGAAGCAATTGCTTGTTCTCGGCAGAGAGTTGCTTGTTCTGTGCCTTAAGCAAATACCGTTTGTAGCTCAAATAAGAGGCTATACCTATGATGACAAGCAGCAGCAGTATACCCCCTATTAGGATACGCTGTTGAGAGATAGTACGCTGGTTAAGCTCATTGCTTATAGAGAGTGTTTTTATTTTGAAATCCTTTCTCTCGGACTGAAATTGGGCTAAGAGTTCTTGGTTCTTTTCGTTTTGTATCTGCTTTTCGCGCTGTACCAAAAGCTGATACATAGTATCAACAGCATAGTAGGCTGCTCGGTAGTCTCCCTTGAGACGATAGGCTTCTTTTAGGTTCCAATAATAGGAATTAGACACTAAGGAATCGGTAGAACGACTCAGGCGGATAGCCTCCTTGGAGTAGTATATAGCTGAATCGTATTGCTTATTGGCTAAAAACACCCCTGCCATATTCACGAGTAGGGGAGCAGAGGTTTCATGATGCTTTTGTGCTTTGTGGTAGCGTTGTTTCATCAGCTTCAGCGACTGGATATTCTTGCCAGTGAGCTTGTAGTATTCCGCTTCGAACTCCTCCAATCGCCTTAGAGCATAGGGTTCGTTGAGCTTTAGGGCTAAGGGGACAGCCAAGGCGTAATACCGCTGAAAGTCTCCAAGATTCTTCTCCGTTAGGGCAATCATACAGAGAATGTCGTAATAACGCTGAGCAATGCGTGGATGCTGGCCAAAGGGGCAAGTGGCACGGTATAGGTCAAGGTATTGTTTGCATTGGGGATAGTCATGGTTCAGGTAGCAGTACTTGGCCAGCATCTCATAACACTTATAGAGGGAGCGAAGCGATAACCTTTCGGCCTCTTGGGTCTTTTCCACCATGAGTTTCATTGCCTGATGAGGGGCCAAGCGTTTGTCCTCTCGGCCATACTGCGAAGTCTCCAAGAAAGCGAGCATAGATAGCTCTCGCTCTTGAGGCAGGGGGTGCAATTGTTCTATATAATAGGAGAGACTATCGCTCTTGAGCTGTTGTAGGAGCTTTATCTTTAGCAGCTTATACCCTGTGGTGGGGACAGGCTTAGGGTAATTATGCTCAATGAATTGTACTATGGCAGCTTGGCGATGCTCCATCTTTGTCGTATCCAAAGCTAATAAGAACGCTACCACCTCTGTGTCCCGACTAGCAGAGATAGGGCTTTGGGGGAGCTCTTGGGCATAAGAGCTACCTATACATAAAAGCAAAAGAAGAATACGATATATGTGATTAGTCATTGTTTTCGTCTGTTTCAAAGAAAAAGTCCTCACGTGGGAGCGTCTCAACTAAGTGTTTCAGGCGAGGGTCATGCAATAGGGTCATGTTGAAAGAGAGCTTGATGCCTGCCTTTAATAGCTCATGGGCGAGGGATTCGCTCTTGTGAAAGCCATGGAGAATCCACAGCCCTGTGGCACCGATCTTCTTACGCAAACCGATAAGCTCCCCATAGCTCTTGACACAATGGATAATAAGGGGCTTATGTAGCTGCTCGGCTAAAGAGATATGTCGCTCAAAGAGTGCTATCTGCTTGGGCAGAGGCGTAGCAGCACGCTTGTCCAAGCCACATTCGCCTATGGCAACACAGAGTGGGTGAGTGGCACGCTCAAGTACTTGTGCCCATTGCTCTTGGCCGTCTCCACTGATATAACAGGGGTGAATACCTACTGAGAATACGCCCGCATCGTAGGTGTCTTCAGGGAAGCAGTTCTGTACCTCCTGACTATTTTTTGCCTTATGGGTATGTACATTAGGATAGGGGAAAAGAGGATTAATCGTCATAGGGAAAGAGTTCTACTGCCTTTTCGTACACCATGGAGGACTCCCAGCCTTTGTAGAGCAGGTAGTCAGCGAGCTTGCGGCGTGCTTTTTGGATATTCTTCTCAGTGATAGTGTCGGCCTTTTTCTCTGCCAAGGTATCAAATACCTCTTGATAATCGTCCTCTATCTCCTCCATAGCACAAGCTATATTGTAGCGGGAGATCTCGCGAAACTTCAGCTCGCGGGTGATACGTACGCGTCCCCACTTTTTGAAACGGAATTTGCCTCTGGCATAGCTACGAGCAAAGCGTTCCTCATTGAGGAAATTCTCCTCAATAAGGTACGCTACAATAACATCTATCGCTTCGGGAATCATACGCATCTGTCGGAGCTTAGTGACCACCTCTTTGTGGCAACGTTCCTGATAGGCACAATAGCGCTGCATACGCCCCTTGGCTTCCTCTACCGTATAAGTTTTTACCGTTTCGCTCATGATCAAAAGGCAGCCATCCACGTTTTCCAAGGCAACACACCCAAAATAAGCAGTAATCCTATGCCATAGAAAATAAGGATACGCTTGAAAGCACCTACATCAGTTTTCTGCTTTTTGTGTAGTGACCAGCCAATAGTAATAAGCGTTACTGCCACAATACCGAAGGGGTGCTCCACCAGCATCTTTCTCAGGTAAGCGTCCTTCATCACACCTGCACCCATAGCTGACCAGCTTTGAAAAAGAGGGGTTACAAAATAGAGGATAAGTCCTAAGGTTACCTGTAGGTGTGTGAATATGAGAGCAAACAAGTTGATACGCAAGTCCTTTTTCTCATATTTACGTTTTTGCCATACACCTAAAGCGGCATTGATTACAGCAAAGCAAAGCACCACCAAGACGATATAAGCAGTCAGTGAGTGGGTGGTTTTCAGTAGTTGATATAACATATCAGTTTTAAGTTTTAAGTTTTGAGTTTTTAATCACTAATCACTATTCGTTATTCACTAAAAAAGAATTCTTTCCCGTCTTCGCTCAGTAGCGTATTAGGGAAAATCGTTTGGGCTTCTTCTTGGAAAACCCGTTTGTCCTTATAGCGAGAGGAGTAGTGGCCTAAGATAAGGGTTTGTACATTAGCGGCTTTAGCGATTTTGGCAGCTTCAAGGGCGGTGGAGTGCTTGGTTTTCTCAGCCAAAGCACGGTTATCCTCAAGGAAGGTGCTCTCGTGATAGAGTACTTGTGTCCCCTCAATCAGCGGTATGATCTTAGGCAAATAGGCGGTATCACTACAAAAAGCATAGCTCTGTGCAGGAGCAGGCGGGAAGCTTAGTACTTCATTGGGGATACACTCCCCACTGTCTAAGATAATGTCCCGACCATTCTTGATATTCTGATAATAGCAAACATCAATGCCATATTCTTGCACAGCATCCACATTGAGCTTGCGTTCCTTGTTCTTTTCTTTGAACAAAAAGCCATTGGCATAGATACGATGGTCAAGGGGAATGGTAGTGACCGAGAGCTTATCGTCCTCAAAGATAACTTCGCTCTCCTTGCTCTCTAACTCATGGAAGTACAAGGGGAAGACCATATGAGCACCACTTACTTTCAGCAATAGCAGCATGGCATCTTTGGCACCCTTAGGGGCATGGATATGTAGTTCCGCCTCCCTGCCCTGTAGCTGGAAAGTAGAAATCAGCCCCGCCAATCCGTAGAAATGGTCGCCGTGGAGGTGAGAGATGAAGATATGCTTGATACGGGCAAACTTAGCCCCTGATTGTCTCAGTGCCATTTGTGTTCCCTCCCCGCAGTCAATAAGGAAGAGATGCCCCCGCATCTCCAAGAGCTGGGCAGTGGTACGTGCCTTATCCCTCGGTGAAGCACTATGACAGCCTAATGTAGTTAATTTCATAAACCTGTAACAGAGAGTAATTTAAAATTTGAGTTTTTTAGGGTTACTCCTATTATCAATAAAAGCTAAAATAAGAATTTCATTGTACTCTTCAATGAATCTATAATATATAGAGAAATTGCGCAAGATAGTAACTTTCCTGATATCTTTTTCTTTAGAGAAAATCTTTCCAATTTTTGGAAAGGAAATGAGCATATCAAGTATTGTAGTTACCTGTTTTTCAATACTTTCAATATAATTTATAGACTGATTATTTTCTGCCCAAAAGGTAAGAATATTATAGTATTGGATATTAGCCTTATGTGACCAAGTTATGCTTCTTTCCTTCTCCATCTTTCTTTATAACTTTCTATGATATTTCTTGCTCCTTGCATTACCTCTTCATGAGAGACAATGTTCCCTGCCTCTATATCTCTTAGGCCTTCTTCTACAGCTCTAAGTTCTTCTTCAGTAGGTGTTTCTGTTTCTTCAAATACTTCGTAATCAGGAGTTTGTATTTCGACGCCTATATTTTCAAGGAAATTAACAATAAGCTGATATTTCTGAAAATCAATAGGTTCTTTTAAGGTAATTGTGTTCATAAATTATAAGGTTTAAAAGTTTTAAAATTCTCCGCAAAGATACGAATATAATGACAAATGACAAATAATAAATTAGAGGTAAGTTATCAGGCTTTAGTAACAAACCTCTCATAATAGCTTATTGACCGCTTGTCATGATTTTTGTCTCTCCTTTTAGTTTTTTGCTATTGGCTTTTAGGGTAATTTCTCCTGCTTTCTCAGTAGCCTGAACTATGACAACCAATTTCCCATTGAACAGATGCATTTTAGGCAAATGGAAAGGATCAATACAAGTGGCATCTCCATTGGCAGCAGCACGATAGGTGCCCACCCCTTTTACTGTAAATTCCACCAGTTCGTTTACATTGGGGCATACATTACCTTTTTCGTCTATCACTTCTACAGTAACAAAGCAAAGGTCTTTGCCATCAGCTTTGATAGTAGAACGATCAGGCGTTAGGCGTAGGGCATAAGGAGCACCTGCAGTATGGAGCTGTCTTTCGGCTACAGCTTTGCCTTTTTCATCATAAGCGACTACCTTTACAATACCAGGTTCATACTTAATGTCCATCCACATTAGGCGGTAGCGTTTTTGGCGATCAAGATCGGTAGGGTTACCTTTTCCTTCATCTTTGGCTAACCTGATGCTGAGATCTTTGCTGCGTTTTCCTTGGCTTTTTCCATTGATAAAAAGCTCCGCTGTAGGATAGCTGGTATAAACGAAAATAGGAGTTGTCTTTCCTTCACGTCCCTCCCAATTCCAGTGAGGAAGGATATGAAGCGTTTCCGCTTCTTTGTTCCAGTGAGAGCGATAGAGGTAAAAGCGATCTTTAGGAAGTCCTGCCAAGTCTACTGCTCCAAAATAAGAACTATGAGACGGCCATTCCTCATAGTAAGGAGTAGGCTCTCCCAGATAATCAAAGCCTGTCCAAATAAATTCTCCTATAGTATAGGGTAGGTCTTCTTGGTGAATCCAGTCATCTTCAGGGAGGTTTGACCAATCGCAATGTTCTACATCATAGGACGATGATTGCATGTCTGGATATTTGGCCATAGACTTTCTCTCTATAGGAAACTTATACACGCCTCGTGAACTGAGTGTAGAAGCGGTCTCACTACCAAGTAACAAACGTTGTGGGAGCTTGCCATAGGCCTCTTGGTATTTGAAAGGGCGATAGTTAAAACCGACTAAATGCATGGTCGCAGCCATATTGTTTCGCAAAACATCATCAGGCCTATCCATACCATTGCTTATAGGGCGTGTAGGATCTAATGCTCGTACTATGTTTTGTAAGTAATAGGCTACTTGTGAGCCATTCTCTACGCTTTGTTCTTCTACTTCGTTACCAATGAACCACATCAGTACACTGGGGTTGTTGCGGTAATGCTTGACAAGGTTTGTGAGGTCTTTGGCAGCCCAATCCTTGAAGTAGAGGTGATAGCCGTTATCCACCTTGGGTATAGCCCATTCGTCAAAGCTCTCAACAGCCAGTAACATACCCATCTCATCGGCAGCACGTACATACTCAGGGGCAGGCATGTTATGGGAGGTACGGATGGTATTGGCGCCCATATCTTGCATAATACGTATCTGTCGGCGGATGGCGGCTTCATTCACAGCGCCTCCTAAGGCTCCTAAGTCATGATGCATACACACCCCTTGGATCTTGATCTTTCGGCCATTGAGGTATAGGCCATCGTTGGGTTTTACCTCTATAGAACGAATGCCAAAGGTTGTACTCATCTGGTCTTTTACCACTCCATTTTCATAGAGTTTAGTGACGGCTTTGTAGAGATATGGTTTTCCTATATCCCACAGCGTAGGATGGTTGATATAGAGTTCGTTAGAAAGTACATCGCCAGTATATTGGGTGCTTTGGGTAGTGTGAGTCGTTAGCTTTTCTCCCTTGGCGTTGAAAATAGTGGTTTCCACTGAAATATTGGCCTTATTATCGGTTACAAATTCAGTATTCACCAAGACTTTAGCAAAATCTTTTTCTATGATAGGGGTTGTAAGCTGTATTCCCCAAATAGGTATATAAGTCTTGTTCTTAGTGATAATATGTACATGGCGGTATAGGCCTGCACCGGGATACCAGCGTGAGGCTTCAGGGAGGTTATTTAATCGTACGGCGAGTATATTTCCTTGAGCCTTTACAAAGGAACTGATATTGAGAAAGAAAGTATTGTAACCATTGTGCCATAGCCCTGCCTTGTGTCCATTTACATATACTTCAGGATTACTCATAGCTCCGTCAAACTGTATAAATACCTGCTTGTCGGCCGTCAATTCAGGTATATCAAATTCAGTACGATACCAGCCGACCCCCACAAAGGGCAATCCTCCTGTTCGTCCTGTATGTTCAATGGCTGATTTCTGACCGTCTTGCTTGATAGCAATACGCTGAAGATCATTCTCCCTATCGAAAGGGCCATAGATAGCCCAATCATGCGGCAAGGTCACCTTTTGCCATTTGCTGTCATTGTAGTCTCCATGTGAAAATTGAGGCTGGTCTTCACGTGTGAATTTCCACCCCTTTTCTAAGGTCTGTTGTTGCGCCCAGCTCATAGTGGTAAGTGCTAACAATAATAGAAGATTAATTTTTCTCATACAAATGTGTTTTAAGATCTGTTGCTGATTATTCGGCTCAGACACTACAAAATTAATAAAAAAATAGGAAATAACAAAGTTAATTCTTAGTTTTTTGTCATTAGAGTAATCATTAATCTCAAACCACTAATCGCTAAATTAACAATTGACAATTGACAATTAACAATTAAATTTTGTACTTTTGCCCCTTGTAATATTTCATTAGAAAGACCATGAACGAAATACGACATAACTGGACACCAGAGGAGATTATCGCTATCTATAACAAGCCCTTGATGGACTTACTTTATGAGGCCGCTACTGTGCATCGTAAGTACCACGATCCTAATACCGTACAGGTTTCTACCTTGCTCTCGGTCAAGACCGGGGGCTGCTCGGAGGACTGTTGTTACTGCTCGCAGTCGGCACGCTACCACACCGAGGTGGAGATAGAACCCATGATGAGCCTCTCCCAAGTGAAGGCGCAGGCCTTGCGAGCCAAAGCCTCTGGAAGTTCCCGTGTGTGCATGGGGGCTGCTTGGCGCAATGTCAAGGACGGCCCTGAGTTCGAGCAGGTGTTGGAGATGGTACGTACCATTAACAAATTAGATATGGAGGTGTGCTGTACCCTTGGAATGCTTACTGAAAACCAAGCCAAACGCCTCTCCGAGGCGGGTCTCTATGCCTATAACCATAACTTAGATACTTCTGAGGATTATTATAAGGAAATCGTAACTACTCGTAGCTACGAAGACCGTCTCAAGACTATAGAGAATGTACGTAAAACAAGTATCACAGTATGTAGTGGAGGAATCATTGGTATGGGTGAGGCCTTGGAGGATAGGGCTAAGATGCTCGTGGCACTCTCTACCCTTGACCCTCAGCCTGAATCGGTGCCTATCAATGCTTTAGTACCTATTGAGGGTACGCCCCTTGAGGAGCTGCCACCAGTGGATATCTGGGAAATGGTGCGTATGATCGCCACTGCCCGTATCGTGATGCCTCAGTCTCAGGTACGCCTCTCTGCAGGACGTATGAATATGTCCCGCGAAGGACAAGCCTTGTGCTTCTTTGCGGGGGCTAACTCTATCTTTGCGGGGGATAAACTGCTGACCACTCCCAACCCCGACATCAAGGAGGATATGCACATGCTCGAAGTCTTAGGTATGCGTACCCAAAAACCTTTTGAGAAACACCCACAACCTACTACAGTGGAAGCGGCGGATTCTAAAATACCTGCCCTTGGTGAAAAACCTAAGTGGTCAAGACCTCAAAAAGTGAAGAGCGAACAATAAAAAGTGAATAGTTAAAAGTAAAAAGTGAAGAGTGAAAGTTATCTTTCATTCTTCACTTTTTACTTATAACTTATATAAAGCTTGTTACCTCGCCGACTAAGTGAGCCATAGCATGGGTAGAAGGGGAGGGCTTATTGGTAAATTCGGTGATGATGGCCTCGCGGAGCTTTTGAGCATCGGCTATAGCCTCATCGGTAGCGATGCGATGGATAATCTGTAGGGTGGTGTTCTTGCTGATAAGAATCACATTCCATAGGTCGCTACTTATATAAATCTGCTGGGTGATGTTGTGCTCATACTCAGCATTGATATGCTCAATAAGCAATAGTTCATAGGCCATTTTGTCCTGAGAAGCAGGAACCACTCGTAGGGCGAGCTTCTGTGGGCTGGTGCGGTCAAGCAGCAAGGCTAAGCGTTCGTAAGCCTGTAAGCGCAAGGGGAGTGCTCCTTTCTGAAGGTCTTTCTTTAGGTGCCATTGTCTGGCCCTATCTTCGTTCTTGAAGTACTGTTGGAATAGTAAATAAGCTATCGCGGCCACTATGACCGATGGTAAGCAGTAAGAGAGAATTTGTAATAACATT
>CAJZFM010000030.1 GCA_915070235.1 uncultured Capnocytophaga sp.
CCTCTCTTCCGAATCCCTCCGTTTTCTTCCGAATCCTCCAGCCTGTCCGACCCGTCTGAAAACTCCGACCTGTCCATTCCCTTTGGTGGTATTATTGGCATTTCTGGTATTATTGGCATTAACCTCATTTTCTAAATATTTTTTTTTCATTATTTATTGTCAATTACTAATTATTTTGTACTTTTGCATTAAATTAAAAAATATAGAAATGAAAAAAAGAATTATCGCACTAATGTCTATAGCTTTTTTGTCTATTGTCTCTTGTAGCAAAAAAGACGATGACAAAGACCCTCTTGTAGGAGAGTGGGTAGCCGAAACAATTGTTTTTGGAGGAAAAGTTGTTGATATCAACGAATGTACCTCACAAACAAGAGTGTCTATTTCCGAAAAACAGTTAAGCCAATACTATTTTTATCAAAGAAACGGTGAATGTAATTCAATAGTAACAACCTTTGACTATGTAAAGGAAAACAACTACCTTAAAGATGTGTTGAATAATAGCGGTTTTTTGTTTTCATTAGAAGATAATAATACACGCTTACGCCTTTCTCAAACGAGTAGTAATTACGTAATCTTCAAAAGAAAGTAGAACATTAAAAAGTAGCTACACATAGTTTCTCTCAGACGAGTCAGACACATCCTACTCGTCTGAAAACAACACCCTCATACCCTTTGCCAAAGGCTACCTCAGCACCTTTGGCAAAGTTTTTCCTCATTCATACCTCGTAATTCATAATTATTTTGTAATTTTGCACTTTCAAACTCAATAATACTAAAAATCAACGATAAAAATGATTAAAATTACACTACCCGACGGTTCAGTAAAAGAATACCAAAGTGGTATCACCCCCGCTCAAGTAGCACAAAGCATCAGCGAGGGGTTGGCGCGTAACGTACTCTCTGCCTCTTTCAACGGCAAGACTGTAGAAAGCGTTACCCCACTGACGACGGACGGTAGTCTCACCCTATACACTTGGGATAACCCCGAAGGTAAAAAAGCTTTCTGGCACTCATCTGCCCACATCTTGGCACAAGCGCTCGAAGAGCTCTACCCCGGTATCAAGCTCACCATAGGGCCTGCCATCGCCAATGGCTTCTACTACGATGTCGATTTCAACGGCAAACCTATTTCCGAAAAAGATTTCCCTGCTATCGAAGCTAAATTCTTGGAAATCGCTCGTGGCAAACACGAATTTAAGATGCGCCCTATGAGCAAAGCCGAAGCCTTGTCGTACTATGCAGGCAAAAATGAGTACAAAACCGAACTCATCGAAGCGCTCGAAGATGGTACGATCACCTTCTGCGACCATAGTACCTTCACCGACCTTTGTCGTGGGGGGCATATCCCCAACACAGGCTTTGTAAAAGCTGTAAAGGTACTCAGCGCTGCTGGCGCTTATTGGCGTGGTGATGAGCACAACCCACAACTTACCCGTGTGTATGGTATCTCATTTCCTAAACAAAAAGAACTCACCGAATATCTCGAACTGCTTGAAGAAGCTAAGAAACGCGACCACCGCAAGCTCGGTAAAGAACTTGAACTCTTTACCTTCTCTAACAAGGTAGGTCAAGGCTTACCGCTCTGGTTACCCAAAGGAGCTGCCTTGCGCGAACGCCTCGAAGCCTTCTTGCGCAAAGCTCAAAAACAAGCAGGTTACGAGCAAGTAGTTACACCGCATATCGGTCATAAAAACTTATATGTAACCTCAGGTCACTGGGATAAATACGGAAAAGACAGTTTCCAACCCATTGCTACCCCTAATGAAGGCGAGGAATATTTACTAAAACCGATGAACTGTCCGCATCACTGCGAGATATACAATTCACACCCTTGGAGTTATAAAGATTTGCCAAAGCGTTTCGCCGAGTTTGGTACAGTATACCGCTACGAGCAAAGTGGCGAGTTACACGGCTTAACCCGCGTGCGTTGCTTTACCCAAGACGATGCACACATCTTCTGTACTCCTGAACAGTTAGACGACGAGTTCAAACACGTAATCGACTTGGTGCTCTATGTATTCGGCTCTCTTGGATTCGACAATTTTACCGCACAAGTATCGTTGCGCGACCCCGAAAACCCTACCAAGTACATCGGTAGTGATGAGAATTGGGCAAAAGCCGAAAATGCCATCATCAACGCTGCGAAAGAAAAAGGCTTGAGCTATGTAATCGAAACAGGTGAAGCCGCTTTCTATGGCCCTAAACTCGACTTTATGGTGAAAGATGCCTTAGGCAGAAGCTGGCAACTCGGTACCATTCAGGTAGATTACAACCTCCCAGAGCGTTTCGACCTTTGGTATAAAGGCGCTGATAACGAGATGCACCGCCCTGTAATGATTCACCGTGCGCCTTTCGGAAGTATGGAGCGTTTCGTAGCCATTTTATTGGAACACACCGCCGGAAACTTCCCATTATGGCTCAACCCAAATCAAGCTATCGTACTATCTTTGAGCGAAAAATATGAAAATTATGCTCAAAAAGTTTTGAGTTTGTTAGAAAATTCCGATATTCGCACCCTGATAGACAATCGTGCCGAAACTATGGGCAAAAAAATACGCGAAGCCGAAACTCAAAAAATCCCGTATATGCTCATTGTCGGCGAGAATGAAGAGAAAGAAGGCACCGTATCAGTGCGCAAACGCGGTGGTGAAGATTTAGGCAGTATGAGCGTAGAAGCCTTTGCCAAACTCATCAACGACGAAGTAGCTAAGTCAATTAAACAATTTGCTAATTAGTAAATTAGCTTTAATAGTAGTGTGTATATTTTCTTATATCTATTTTTTTTAGATTTGGCATTTCTTCCAAAAATGAAATCTTTCCATCAATAATTTTGGTTTGCTCCCAAATGTTGAGAGTGGTTAGATGTTCTAATTTTGATAACGGAATGATACTATCTAAATTGCCTTGATTCCAAAGAGTTAGTTTTTCTAAGTTATTTTTTTGGGCAAGTGTAGCAATCAAGTTGTCAATTTTTTTGCAGGAACATATTTCAATATCTGTGAGTGTAGGCATATCTAAAATGAAGTTAATATCTTCAATTTTAGGCAAATAAGCTATATATAAACCTTTTAGGTTGGTGAATTTCTTACAATCGGATAAATCTAGTATATGACTATTGGCAATGCTAAGACTTTCTAAAATATTATTTTCGTTATGTATGTCTAATTTTTTTGTTTTTTTAGGCTCTATGTGTAGCTGTTTCAGTGTAGGGTGGTCAAAAAACCCGTCTATTTTAAGCGTGTCATCGGTAAAGAAATCCGTGAGTTTAGCTATTTTTCTAATATCAAAAGGATGGGCAAGAACCGCATTTTCTTCTATACTGATTTTTTTGATGTTACTCAAATGATAAAGAGGGGTTACATCAGTTATGTTTGAGCATTGAATGGTGATTTCTTCAATCAAATCTATATCCTCATTGAAGGGAAGAACAGATTTGCTATACCCTAAAAATCCTGAAAAAATAATGCGCGATAGCTTGTTTTCCTTCATAAAAGGTTCTAATTCTTCTATTTTGTCATTATTTTCAAAAACGACATAAGAGTTTTTAGAGTTTACAGGGAAATACTTTATTTGCATACGAAATAACTTGTTTTTTTAGTTCATTAGTGTAAGGGGAGAGGAGCTGTAAATGCTTTTTTATATTAAGGTTAGGTGTTTTTCAGCACATTGAAATGTTTTGTAATTTCTCGTTGAGCGTTCTCTGAGAGGTTTTTATATTGGGAGCAGGAAATGATATTTTGATAGGATTCTAATAGATTTTCTTCACTTTTTAATTTGCTTATTACCAATATATTGATGGCATCATAAACATTCATATACTCATTTATGTTATTCTTCTTCCATAAAATATCCAATATCCCATCCAATGTTTTAAATTTCTCATCTAAGCCAATTATTATTTCTAAGGCTTGTGGAAATGTATTTTTTGTTTCTTCCTCTAAATGATCAATAGATTCAATTAAAGTGAACCAACCTGGCATTTTGCGATAGTCATAACCATACAAGGTAAAGATATCTTTCCAATCAGTGATGATAAAGGTGGGTCTCAGAAGTTTAAGGGCATCTCCCCCTTCTTCCATACGGATTTGGTTTTCTATATCTATATGTAATTTTCCTGCTTTCAAATCTGTATACGAATATACAAGATGCAGGATATCGCTGCGTTTAGAAAAAAGAAAACTAACCTCTGATAGATTGTTTTTTGTTCTGATGCTGTATTTGTTTTGGGCTTTATTAGGTTTATAACCATACTTTTCTAAAATAGATCCATATTTAGAATATAAAACCTCCATAATTGCTTTTTCCTTATCCATTTTTTGATGTTTTTATGCCCTGTAACTCCACTATATAGCGGTTTAACATATAGGAGAATTGTCTAAAAAATCTGACCAATCATCATCGGTATCGTCATAACCTATAATTTTTTCCTTGTACTTACTGCCAAAGATGTATTCCTTTACAAAAGTATCAAAATCAACATCAATCTCCTCAATACCTTCATAGCTATCGGCAGGAAAAAGTACGTGTTGGGTATCTTTATCAAGGAAAAGAGGCGCATACAACAGCTGCCCAATCTCACACCACGAAGGTTGGTCAGAAGGAACACGATATTGGTTATCCAACAGCTCCTCCACGCTCCAGAGAATGATATCTCCAAAAGACCCACCGTTACAAAGTTTTAAAAAAGCACAATGTGCAGGGGCTATGAGTTGTAACACTTCTGGAGAAATATTTTCAGCCCCTTCGGGGATTTCGCCTATAAGTATGGCATCAGGTGATGAGGTCAAGCAATTTCTGTAATGGGTAATGATCGTTTCTAAGGTCATAATGTTCTTTTTTGTGGCAAAGATAAGGATAATTGATGAATTTTCTCTAACTTTGTACTTTCAAAAACTTTTCTAATATGTCAAAAAGCAAAAAGCTCAATGTACAAGGCAATGAGATAACTATTATTGAAAACAGGGGCAAAGAATATATTTCTCTTACCGATATGCTAAAAGCCAAAGATGGTGATTTCTTTATATCTGATTGGTTACGTAACAGAAATACTGTAGAATATTTAGGTATTTGGGAAAGTGTATATAATCCCAGTTTTAATTATGGCGAATTCGCCATAATTAAAAGTCAAGCGGGACTTAATAGTTACAAAATCAGTGTAAAAGAATGGGTTGAAAAGACGAATGCAATAGGACTAAAAGCTACAACAGGTAGGTACGGAGGAACTTACGCCCACCCTGATATAGCCTTTGAATTTGGTATGTGGATTAGCCTACCAAGTAAAACTCATTCGTTAAACACTACCGATCTTCGGGCGAGCAATATACTTACTGCTAAAGTGAGTACTTCCGAAAGCACAAGGGTAAGCCAAATGCCTCGTTCGCCTAAAAAAGTAGGCAAAATGAGCATCCCTATACCGATGAATACCACTCCGCGTAAAATAGCAATTACGATAGACCCTAAAGCGTTGCCTATAGAAGTGAAAAAACTGGTAACTAAGATGTTAAATCCGTTTATTAAGAAGGCATACGAGAAAATATGTAACCCTTGATAAGCAATTTCGGCTACGTGTGAATAGGGGTCTTTTACAAACAGACCGATGATGGGTTCACCAAAACATTGCAAAACAGCAAATATAAGAATGCCTATCACAAAGTTAGTCTTGGCGATAAAGCGGAAGAAGGCTTTAAGTCTGCCGAATTGTTGTGCGCCAAATAGGTAACCCATCACAGGAATCATCCCGTCCGAAATCCCCAAAAAGAGCAGTACGCCTATGAAGTTAGTAAGGTTCATCACCGTAAATGCCGAGACGCCCTCAGCGCCGATAAGCCTTATAATCACATTGTTGATAATAAGAATGCTAAGTGCTGAAGAGAGTTCTGATGCTCCTTCTGAAGAACCGTTGTAGCTGGCGCGCCACAGCAAGGAGAACGAGAAATGCCCTTTGAGCAAGCGTACCGAATGGCGTCCCTTAAGCAGTATTGTCCCTGAGATAAGAGCTGCTATACTAAAGGCAATGCCCGTAGCGATGCTAGTGCCTATAATACCCCAACCCAATTGCAGTACGAATAACAGACTCAGCACTATATTGAGCAATACTACCAAACTCATAATCACGGTGGAAGTAATCGGTTTGCCAAGACTTTTGAGCATCATATCAAAGTAGAAACACAAAGAAATAGTGGGGATAAACCATACCATACCTCGCAGATAGTTGTAAGCGTAGGGGAATAGTGCTTCATCAGCACCTAAAAGCCTGATAAACCACTTCATCCCTACCAATAGCACAACCATCACCACAAGACTATTGATGAGCAAGCCCCAAAAACCTGTGTTCATTGCTGTTTGTGCTTTCTTGGTGTCACCAGCTCCTAACCCTTGACTTACTAAGGTCTGGCAACCTATACTCACAATCATAGCAATCACCATTACAAAACTGAAAAGAGGAGTGATGATATTCACCCCTCCTAAGGCTTTTTCGCTTACGTAATTGCCCACCACATAACCATCTACTAAGTTCTGCAATCCAAAGAAACACATCGTGATGATGCTCGGCAAGGCATATTTCAAAAATACAGTGGCAATAGGAGCTTTTTCTAAAAGTTCACGTCTATCCATTAGCTATTGTTTGCTTTTTAAGGAATTTTATCTACAAAGGTAACCTTACTCTTTACCCAAACATTTGCGCATCATTGAAATTCTCTCCGTCAAACTCCGATGCGATAAGAGAGTGCCCCAAGAACATATCGTTGTCATCAAAGAAGACTTCCACATCCTCGCTGTAAAACAAGAGACTCTGCAAACTGAGGGCTTCCGTAAATTCCTTTTTAGTAAGCTCAGGTTTATCAGGATCATCCTCATCATCATCACCAAAACGCCAATTGCTATTGTAGAGGTCTAAATATTTCTCGGCAATACATTCTTTGGCTTTGGGCAATAGAGTGTTTATCTCACTGAGAAAGGTATTCATCTGCTGTTCTATCTTTTCAGTTTCGCCTTCATCTTCAAGGATGATATCCACACTTAATTCTTTTCCATTGATAACCACTGTCCCATCATAAGAAGTAGGGTCATCAGTGTGCTGTGTAAAATCTGTAATTTTGTACTGTTTCATAAGTTATTTTTTGCTGCAAAGATAAGGATAATTAATGAATTTTCCCTAACTTTGTACTTATGAAGAAAATATATACCATAGGGCACTCTACCCATACCTTGGAGGAGTTTATAAAAATGTTACAATCGTTTGAAATACAGCACTTAGTGGATGTTAGGGGACTACCAGGGTCTAACAAATATCCACAATTCAACAAAGAAAATTTGGAGGTTGCCCTGCCTGACATTGGTATTGCTTATACCCATCTTCCCTTATTAGGAGGCAGGCGTAAGGTACATAAGGACTCCAAGAATACGCGTTGGCATAATGCCTCTTTTCGTGCTTATGCTGATTATATGGAGACTGATGATTTTGAAAAAGGTATAGCCCAACTCATCGCTATTGCTGAGGAAGAAAACACCGCTTATATGTGTGCTGAGGCACTCTGGTGGCATTGTCATAGATCCATGATCTCGGATTATCTAAAAGCCAAAGGTTGGGAAGTGGAGCATATCATGGCTATAGACAAGGAAGAACCCCACAGCTACACCACCCCTGCTCGTATTATAGGTGATAAAGTAGTATATTATGATGAAGAAGTCATCTGATTAACAGACAGAGGTTCAAAAGTAGGTAATAGCGGACTTTCATGAAATTTCAAGATAGATTTATAAGTCTCTTCGCAAGTAAGGCGGCTGATAAACTCCCGAAAATGATAACCAACAAAATATATCCCCACAGGAAAATGTACAAGATAGATCGGATATTCCCCCGCTTTAGGGTATCTAACATCCCAAAAGACAACTTCCCCATTTTCACTAAACATAAAAGGCTCCGCATTCATAAGTAACTCTAAGTTCTCTTTCTTTTTGAGCATGGATAACGGCACATATATATATATTGCTGGAAAACATCCTTCCAATAGGTATTTCGCCTTTCTAAGCTATCGCAATAATTATTGTCCTTGCCCATCGGAATATAAGTCAAGAAAAGCTCTAAAAGACGACCAAAGCCCAATTCTTGAACAAATTCAAGATAGGAGGTAGGCAATGCCCAGTTGTCACTGATACAAGTAATATCTTCTTGAGCAAGACAGTAAGAATCTCCTTTTATGGTTAAAAGTTCTTGATACATATATTTCTAGATTTTCTTCAACTAATCACTAACAGCTAATTGGCAAACCTCCCCGTCAAACACTGCATAACTATAGTAGTGTATCCAGTCTCCTGTATTGATATAAGTAGCTCCTCCCCCTAGGTCTATGGTCATAGGTAGGTGACGATGGCCAAAAAGAAAGTAGTCATAATGTTGCCCCTCCAATTTGCGGCGGCAGTACTGCACCAACCATTCCTTGTCTTCACCCAAGAAATGCACATCTTCCGCCCCCGAAATGAGCTTGTTCTTCACCGAAAGGTATTGAGCCAAGCGTACCCCAATATCAGGGTGTAGCCAACGGAAAAGCCACTTACAGAAAGGATTGGTAAAGACTTTCTTCATACGCTTATACCCCTTATCCCCTGGCCCTAAACCATCTCCGTGACCTATAAGAAAACGCTTGCCTTCGCAAAGAAATTCTTGCGGACGGTGATAGACGGGAATATCCAGCTCCTGCTCGAAGTAATCCCCCATCCATAGGTCGTGGTTTCCTACAAAAAAGAAGATCGGCAGGCCGCTGTCGCGCAGCTCAGCCAGTTTGCCCAACACACGTACAAAACCACGAGGTACCACCATCTTGTACTCAAACCAGAAGTCAAAAAGATCACCCAAGAGAAAGAGCGCTCCCGCATCGGCCTTAATCGTATCTAACCAATGCACAAAGCGCACCTCACGCTCCCGACTTTCCTTATAAGTTGGTGCTCCTAAGTGATTATCCGAAGCAAAATATAGCTTCTTTCCTTTCTTTAATATTATTTCTTTCATCAGTGGTCAATCGCTTTTCACTCTTCACTTTTCACTCCTTTGGAGCTGACCGAGAGCACAATCCCCAGCGCTATACAAGTCATCCAGATAGAGGTACCCCCAGTGGTGAAGAACGGCAGGTTCTGTCCTGTTACAGGCAGTAGCCCCACAGAAACCCCCATGTTGATAAATCCTTGGAAGACAATCGGTATACCTACACCCAGCACTAAGAGCTTCCCAAAAATAGAGGTTGCCTTTAGCGAGATGACCACAAACCGTACCAGCATGATGATAAAGAGCAGAATCAGGCTGACCCCACCCCATAGGCCATATTCCTCCACTACTATGGCAAAAATAAAGTCCGACGAACCCTGTGGAAGTAGGTTCTTCATCACACTCTTACCTGCTCCTTTGCCCCAGAAACCTCCCGAAACTATGGCCATTTTCGCCCGCTCCGATTGGTAGTTCTCTTCCTTATCTTTGCTAAAAAAAGTCTCTATACGGCTTTTCCATGTATCGGCACGGTGCGGAAAGGCATCGGGGAAAGCCTTGATAAAAAGAAAGAAAAGACCCGCTAATAGAATGGTGAAGAAAAAGCTCAATAGGATATGCCTGATAGGGTAACGTCCTATGAATAGCAGCATAAGCACCATAGTGTACATGATAGCCCCTGTGGAGAAGTTCGGCAGCGTTACCAGCCCCACCGTAATCCCTACGGGAATCCATAGGGGGAGTATGCTATCGGCAAAACTCACCTTAGTACCATACACTTCGGCCAAGTAGGAGGCTACATACATCAGCAAGATAATCATGGCAAAAGCCGATGGCTGGAAGGAAATCACCCCAAAAAGGTATATCCAGCGGCTCGCATTGGCTCCTTCTATGGTACTTCCTTTGAGCAAGGCAAAAAACAGCAGCACCCATGCCACCAAAAGTCCCAACCGCGCCAAAGGTCTGAAATAACGATACGGGAAAATATGTATCAGGTAGATAATCAACACCCCTACCGACATCAGTACCAAATGGCGTAGCAAGTAACCCCATGTGCTTATCCCTGTTCGCTCTAAATACACTAAGTTACTACTTGAGCTATATACAGGCAAGAAGGAGAGCAAGGCAAAGAATAGTATCACACCCCAAAGGGAAATATCCCCCTTGAGATACTGCCTAAATCGTTCCATAACTAACTCGTTTAGAGCATATTTACATAATGCTTGAACTGATTACCTCTGTCCTCATAGCTCTGGAAAAGGTCAAAACTCGCACAGGCAGGTGAGAGCAATACCGTGTCTCCCTCTTGTGCCAAACCGCGCCCTACTTGTACAGCGTCTTCCATAGAGTGGGTCTCTATGATAGTAGGTATGATGCTTTGGAATGTTTGTATAATTTTCTGATTGTCAAGACCTAAGCACACTATTGCCTTTACTTTTTTACTTACATAAGGAATCAATGGGTTGTAGTCATTCCCCTTGTCTTGTCCCCCTACAATCCACACGAGGTTATCCTCCATGGAGTCCAAGGCGTAATATACAGAATTCACATTGGTCGCCTTGGAGTCATTGATATACCTCACACCCTCTACCTCGCGAACAAACTCCAGGCGGTGGGGTACTCCTTGGAAAGTCATCAAGCTGTTGCGGATACTCTCGTTGCGAATATTAAGCATTTTGGCAACCATAGTGGCGCCCATAGCGTTCTTTAGGTTATGCTTACCTTTGATTGTCAAATCTTTTGTGGACATTTCTAATAGGTTTTGGTTAAAGTTTATATGTATATTTTTTTCATCAAGGCAATAAGCCCCTTGTGTATTTGCTTTTTCTAAGGAGAAAGGCAGCAATTGTGCTTTTATATCCCTTCTCTTGGCTAACTCTTCCTGCAACACAGGATCATCTGCATCATAGATAAGATAGTCGCTGGCTTCTTGGTAGGCTGTGATACGAAATTTCGCATCTATATAGTTCTGAAATTCATAGTTATACCTGTCCAAGTGGTCAGGAGTGATGTTCAGCAACAAGGCTATATGTGGGCGGAAGGAGGTGATGTCGTCCAACTGAAAACTACTGATTTCCAGCACATAATATTCCTTTGGTTCCTTGGCAACCATATAAGCAAAACTATTGCCTATATTCCCTCCTACTCCTACCGAAAGGCCTGCCTGCTCCAGAAGGTGATAAATCAGGCTCGTGGTAGTGGTCTTGCCATTGCTACCCGTAATAGCAATAATTTTTGCATTGGTATAGCGTGAGGCAAACTCTATCTCTGAGATAATCTCTATCCCCTTTGCCTTCGCCTGCTGGATAATGGGTACCTTGTGGGGTATACCAGGGCTTTTGATAATACAGTCAGCCGAGAGAATCTCGCTTTCTGTATGTTGGCCTTCTTCCCAGCGTATTCCCGCTGCGGTAAGTTCTTTTTTGTAACTGTCTTTCAGAGGCGCCTTATCAGAGAGAAATACCTCCCAGCCTTTTTGTTGTCCGAGAATCGCGGCACCTGTACCGCTCTCCCCTCCTCCTAATATGACTAATTTCATCTTTTATTAGTTTTGAGTTTTTAATTTTGAGTTCTAAGGGTTATAGATTTATAGGAGTCTTGCCTAACAACTAACCACTAATCACTAACCACTATCTTATCTTCAGCGTGATAAACGACACTAAGGCCAAAATAATCCCTACAATCAAGAACCGCATCACAATCTTGCTCTCATGGTAACCTTTTTTCTGATAGTGATGGTGCAGGGGCGACATAAGCAATATCCTACGCCCTTCTCCATATTTCTTCTTTGTATATTTAAAATACCCTACTTGCAGGATTACCGATAGGTTTTCTAACAAAAACACACCACAGAGCACTGGTATAAGCAATTCCTTTCTAACCATAATGGCCAATACCGCTATGATCCCTCCTATGGTAAGGCTACCTGTATCCCCCATAAAGACCTGTGCTGGATAGGTGTTGTACCAGAGAAAACCGATGAGCGCTCCTACCAAGGCTGCTATGAATATGGTTACCTCTCCTACATGAGGTATGTACATGATATTCAAGTATTCCGAAAAGATAGTGTTCCCTGAAATCCATGCAAATATCCCCAAAGTAAAGACGATAATTGCCGAGGTTCCCGCTGCCAGCCCATCTATTCCATCGGTGAGGTTAGCCCCATTGGATACCGCTGTGATGATAAAGGTAACTATCGGAATAAAAATAAGCCATACCCAGTGCTTGTAATCCTTTCCTACCCACTTAATCAGGGAGGCATAGTCAAATTCGTTATTCTTCATAAAGGGAATCGTCGTCTTGGTGGATTTCACTTCTGCCATTTCCGAAAGTGCTCGTCTTTGCTCTACACGAACCTGACGAGAGGCTTGGGCATTCTCATTTTTTACTGTAACCTCAGGGTGAAAATATAGGGTAGCCCCCACTATGATCCCTAAGGACAACTGTCCCATAACCTTAAATCGCCCTTTTAGTCCGTCCTTGTTCTTCCTAAAGACCTTGATATAATCATCTATAAAACCAATAAGTCCCATCCATACGGTAGTAATCAGTAGCAAGATGATGTATATATTGTCTAATTTAGTCAAGAGAACAGCAGGTATTAATAAGGCCAAGATTATGATAATCCCCCCCATGGTAGGTGTCCCTGCCTTTTCCTTCTGCCCAGCCAGTCCCAAGTCCCGAACCGACTCTCCTACTTGTCGCCTATAGAGCATATTGATAATACGCTTTCCTGTAATGGTAGCAATCAGCAGCGAGAGGATCGCTGCCACTCCCGCTCTAAAGGATATATACTGAAACATCCCCGCTCCAGGCATATTATAAGCCCTATGTAAGTAATCAAATAAATAGTATAACATAAGTAATGAATAGTGAATAGTGAACAGTGAATAGTTCATTTTTCACTTAAATGTTTTTTTGTTGTTTTTACAGATGCAATAAGAATAGCTATAAGTTCACCACATTCTTTCTCAAAACTGTCTTTCATTTTTTTATCTAAATAACCTGTATCATGTAAAAGAGAAATCCAATAATCCGTTTCATTTGCTTCTTTCAGAGCTATAGAAAGTTTAGAAATAAAATCTGAAGCACTTTGAGCATAAGCACCCTCCCTTACTAAGGCTCCTATTGCCGTCCCACTCCTCAAAACCTGCTTACTTAATACATACTCATTATTTTCTCTTAGAAATTTCGAGAGTTTCACTATCCTAACAGCAAAATTATAGCTCTTATTTAATAAAGCTCCCTTATTTTCATCTTTCATATTTATTGTTTTATTATTTCTATATTCTATTTTTTTC
>CAJZFM010000031.1 GCA_915070235.1 uncultured Capnocytophaga sp.
ATTTCTTCGGTAACAGTTATTTTCCCTTTTCCTTCGGGTTTTGGTTGGCGATAGGTTACCTCAAGGGTTACTTGTCCATTACTTACCACTTTAATTACTCCTGTATGGCTTGCTGTGGCAGTTTTTACTTCTATCTCTCGGCCTATGTTTTTGGTATATTGGCGCTCTAAAACAAGCGGAGCGGAGATACCACAAGAGCTTACTTCCAAAGAAAAATCCTCCTCTTCCCTGTCCAAATTATGCTCAATAGCACGGCTCAAAGCTACACAATCATCTATACCAACCCCATTGTCGCCATCAATAATTACCTTGATGAGGTTGTCCCCACCTACTGAATAGTCAATGAGAAAGAGTGAAGGATTCTCCTCTAACCCCTTGTCAATCAGTTCTTTTACACGTTCTTTTAAGTTCATATAATTATAAAAAAAGAGGACTTATTGCCCTCTACCTCTTAATTACCAATTCCGAGTGCAAAAATACAACTATTTATTTAAAAAACAAATGTTTATTAAAAAAATAATTTTTTTTGCACCCAAAGCTCATTTTTCTTCTTTTTTAGCTCGGAGCATATCTCGCTTTCCTAAGGCACCTGGGAGCTTTTCTACCTTGAAACCAACGGCTTGCATGGCTCGGCGCGCACTCCCTTTGGAGGCATAGGTAACCAAGATACCACCTGCTTTGAGTGCTTTGTACATACGCTCAAAAATAGCCTCTGTCCATAGTTCTGGTTGTGCGCTGGCCGAAAAGGCATCAAAATAGATAAGGTCAAAACGCGCTTGGTCGCTGATTTGCTCAAAGGATTGTAGTCGCTTTCTAAGGGTGAAGGTAGGGGAGAGAGAAACTGTCTCGTCCCATGGGGCGCTGTGTAGTAGCTCGAAGGAGGCCTTCTTATCTCCAGCTTGCAATAATTCAGGATAGTTTAAGCAGGCGACTTCCTCAGCCGTTAGGGGATAGGCCTCTACACCTTCGTAATGAATGGTCTGTTGTAGCTGCTCGTGTTCTAAGAACGTAATAAAGGCATTCAGACCTGTACCTAAGCCTATTTCAAGCAAATGCACCTCTTGCCCTGTGAAGCACTCCAAGCCTTGGCGAATGAAAACATGATAGGCTTCACCGATGGCGCCTCGCATGGAGTGATAGTGTTCGCCCCATGCTTCTATTTCTAAGGTTGTGGAGCCGTCTTGGGTGTATATGATCTTTCTTTTCATCGGGTAGCGAGTGTTTTTTCAAGAGCAGAAAGGGTACTTTTGATGGGCTTATCGGCATGGATACGCATATAATCAAGGCCTGCATTACGTAGTATTTGTTCCTTGTGTAGGTCTTCCAAATAGCCCATAGACTGCTGATAGATGGGCTTACTGATACACTCTATGGCGATGGGTTTGCCCGAAGGGGGTGTCAGTAGTATATCTATCATATAACCTCCGAAAGGCTTGTCTTTGCAGAGGTTGAGAGTAGGGAATTGTTTAGAAAGCAGCGCAAAAACTTCTTCTTTGAATAGCAATTGTCCTTGGGTGGTGGCTTCTTTCCTCAGGTTGCCATAGAGGGCGAGACTTTGTAATACTTCCCCCATAGCTTGACTATTTCCCTCACTTATCGCTTTGGTATAAGCCAAATAAGCATAGAGTACGGCCTTGCGATTGTTGGCTTGTTCTTGGGCTAAGGCATCGGCATAATTGAGGAATACTGCCTCAGGAATGGAGTTGCATACATATATTTTTTCCTTAGCACGGGTGATGATCACATTGAGCAACTTATAGCCTTTTTGTTGGTTTAGAGGGCCAAAGCTCTGGACAAACTTGCCGTCTTTCTTCTTTCCATAAGTTACCGAAAGAATAATGATATCTCGTTCGTCTCCCTGTATATTCTCTAAGTTCTTGATAAAGAGGCCTGCTTGCTCCAGAGCAGCAAGTTTCTCGGCAAATTCTTGTTCGGTAGGCTGGTTCCTGAGCCACAATAGCTTCTTTCGGATAAGGTTGCGCTGGGTGATGTTGAAGGTGGCTACCCCTACCGAGGGGTAACTGCCGTCCTTTCTGGGGGTGATTTCTCTAAGGATTTCAATAACTTTGAGTGCTTCGGCTTCGTTGGTATATTCGTGAAAGGTACCATCTACTTGGTAGAAGCTAATAGGGTTTTCACTCTCAAAACGAGGCAAGGGGCGTAGTTTTCCATTGTAGAAAGCTACATTGGAAAAGTCTATCAAGTAAGGGTGTTTGGAGCGGTAATGGAAGTCCAAATGATGCTTGTCGTACTTGTACTCAAGGGCAAAGTCAAGCAGCGATTCTACTGAGAGTAGGGAGTTTTTCTGGAGAGCTTGGTCTTCCTCTTCTATCTCTTCCTCATCTTGGTAGCCGCCGTCAAAGATCTTACTAAAATAATTGCTTGGAGGCATCTGGTGTTCGTCTCCTGCAATGATAACAGTCTTTCCCTTGAGAATAGCAGGGAGGTTGTCTTCCAATTTCAGCTGACTGGCTTCGTCAAAAACGACATAGTCAAAGTAGAAGTTCTTTCCTTGGAAAAGGTTACAACAGCTATCGGGGGTGGTGAGTACTATAGGGAAAAAGGTGGTGAATAGGTCTGTATCTTTGCTGGCTATCTGCCTGAGAGATAGGCGGCTGTGCTTTTCACTTCGGCGCTTGTTATATAGGTTGGCCACCGTCAGTTCCTTGTGGTTGGTTTCAAAGTCCTTGACGGCTGCTATTTGAGCTTGATCCCAATATTGGGTAATCATCTGCTGTTGTGAGGCGGCAAAGCGGTGGAGTTTTTCTCTAAAATCCTCATAGGTATTGGCCGAAAAGGCGCTGAGTGTCTCCGATTTTTTGAGCAAGAAAGCCTCATAATAGGCATATAGAAAAGAGGCTTCCCAGTGGAGCGCTTGAGCTTGTTCCAAGAGCAGCAAACATTGTTTAAGCAAAGCAGAAAGTTGTGCTTCAAAGGCAAACCATTGATAACCTACCTCTAAGGGGTTGTTGTGATCGTTTTGGTATTGGTTGTGTTGCTCCAAAGCACTCTCTATATAACGCTTGAAATCAAAGAAAGTCAGCCCCTGAGGGGTAGTGGCTATATAAGCATGCTCCTTTATTTGTTCTTTTAGTTGGCTTAAAGCTTTGGTGAGTACATGTAGGGTATCGCTGGCAAACTTAGGCTCATAGAAGTTGGCCACATCCAAAGTGGCAAAGTCAGCAGCTACTTTTTCTTCAAAGTGGGTGCTGGCTCGGCTGAGTTCCTCTCGGTAGCGAAGAATCTGTTCTTTGTTGGCAAAGAGGTTATCGGAGAGGGAAAGCGGGGCAAAATTGGGGTGCAGGCTTATTTTCTTAATTTCTTGACAAAGCCACAATAAGCGTTTTTGCTGAGTGATAACCTCCTTGCGTTGGCTCATGAAGAGTGCACTGAGCTTATAGAAAAAGCTTTCGGTACGCTTACGATTGTATTGGTCGGCATCGGTAGGAAGCAGGCTGGTAAGGGCTTCTGTCTCATTTATATAGGTGGTGAGCAGTTGGATTTGCTCCGAGAGTTCTTCCTTGCGCTTGTATAGGTATTCTCCCCTATACTGCTCATATAAGGAGAGAATCTGTGCCCATTGTTCTTTATAGCTGTTAAAAGCGGATTCTATATGATGTACTGTTTGCTGGTAAGGCTTGGCAATGAGCGTCTTAGGGTTGTATAAATAGCCCTCTTTGTAGGGAGCAAAAGGGGTGTAAAGTTGCTGGGCTCGGGCGAGGGTCTCCCTAAGCGACTCATGTTCCTCATCGGTAAAGCTTAAGGGGAGCCCTTGTAGGGAAAGAGGGGTCCGCTGTGGGGCATACATGAGTAGTTGTCCCATAAGTTCAGTCCAGTTTTCCCCAGAGAGTAGGGGAGTGAATAGCTCTTTGTGGTGTAGGTTGATAGCTTCCTTTAGCTGCCTTAATCCTCCAATTTGTGCTTCTTTGGCCTCTTGTGGGTAGGGGGGGATTGCCTTTTTGAAAGAGGGGTCGTCCAAGATATTGCGCACGGCATCCACCACCAATTTCCTATCGGCTATGCTGTCCTTGATAAGAATGGTGTATTTGCCTAAGCCATGATTCTCTAAGGAGTGGTGTAGTACCTCTAAGGCGGTTTGCTTCTCACAGACTACCAAGACCTTCTGCTGGTTCTCTAAGGCATTGACCAAGATGGCTGTAAGGGTCTGGCTTTTTCCCGTACCAGGGGGGCCTTGTATGAGCAGGTGCGATTGAGTGCGGAGTTCCTCTAACACTTCCTGCTGAGAAGGGTCGGTAGGAATACTGGTAAAGGTTTGGAAATCCTCTTTAGGCGTACTCTCGCGTGGGGAAAACTGCTCCTTAAGGCTTTGATAATCATTGATGATGTTTTGTTTCTGTACCTCAAAAAGGGAAAAGAGTCCAGCCTTCTCAATCAGTGCATTGCCTTTTTCGGGTAGGAGTGCCTCATAAGCGGACTTGGTTTTGATAGGGCTTATCTCTGCATAGTTGTTCTCTAAGAAATCAAGGTTCTGTTTGATTTTTAGCTGATTGAGTAGTTCGGTGCATATCTGGTAGAGTTCCGCTTTGTCTATCTTGCCATCTTCGAGCATTTGGTCAGGGATAGGGGCAATGGTAACATGGGAGTCGTTCTGCAAGTGATTGATAAGCACTTCATTGATATAGATAGGATCGTCCTCGCTGCGGCTAATCTCCCAAGTGTTGAGCTGGGAGGTAGGACGTATTCTCACCGACCAAATAAGTATAGGAGCCACTGTGATCTGCCCATCTGTCAAATCGCGTCTGGCTAAGATAGGAAAACCAAACCCCAACGCATTGACACCTTTTTCCTGAAAGATGGCCTCACTCTGGAAAATGAGATTATCTACCCCATCGGAGAGTTTTTCCAAAAGCTCTGCTCGCTCTTTGTTCTCGTCTTTTTCGGTTGTTTGCTTTTTTGCTCTTACAGCTTCAGCGGTTTCTACTATGGTATAATCGCGCTCATCAATAGCTGTAGAGGGTGTATCGTGCAGGGAGAAGGTGAATTTGAGGTTTTTCACCGTCAGTAAGTCCAAGACAAACCGCTCTGGTAAGCTCTTGAATATAGCTGAAAGTCGCGCTAAATCAAACTTATAGCGAGAGTTGCTCACTACCGCATTGAGGTGCACTCCTCGGCGGTTTCCTATTTTTAATTTCTGCTGAAAAAGATCAAATACTTCTTTGCTAAAAGGCTCCATGATAATGACTAATGACAAGTGACAAGTAACGAATGACAGATAACAAAAAACTATCATTAATAGCAATGATAGTTTTTTGAATTATATAAAATGAAAAAATTATTTACTCATATGAGCGATTACCTCTGGGGTTACCCCTACATTGGAGAAGCCACCATCGTGGTAGAGGTTCTGCATGGTAACCTTACGAGTAAGGTCACTGAAGAGGGTAACAGTATAATTGGCACAGTCATCAGCGGTGGCATTGCCCAGTGGTGACATTAGCTCTGCATAGGTGATAAAACCATCAAAGCCCTTTACGCCTTGTCCAGCAGTGGTAGGAGTAGGGGACTGGGAGATGGTATTGATACGCACATGCTTATCCTTCCCATAGAAGTACCCAAAGCTACGCGCGATAGACTCCAAGTAAGCCTTGTTGTCGGCCATATCATTATAGTCAGGGAAAGTACGTTGTGCAGCGATATAAGTAAGTGCTACGATACTACCCCATTCGTTCATTGCATCATTCTTATGGAGGGCTTGGCATACCTTATGGAAAGAAAGAGCCGAAACGTCCCAGCCCTTGGCATAAAATTCGTAATTGGATTCGGTATAAGGGATATTTTTACGTACATTGACCGACATACCTATGGAGTGTAGTACAAAATCCAACTTACCACCGAGGATTTCTATGGCTTTGGTAACCAAGTTCTGTAAGTCGTCCATATTGGTAGCATCAGCAGGGATTACTTGAGCACCTGTTTTTTCAGCTAATTCATTGATTTTCCCCATGCGCATCGCGATAGGCGCATTGGTAAGGACAAACTGGCCTCCTTCTTCATGTACACGCTCAGCAGTTTTCCATGCAATGGAGTTCTCATCTAAAGCACCAAAGATGATGCCTCTTTTTCCTTTTAATAAGTTATACATAATATATTGTATTTAATTCTATCGCACAAAAGTAGGTATTTTATTTGAAATAACAAATAGAAGAGAGAGAAAAGTGAAGAATGAATAACTATTTACTTTCTTCACGGATTTGCTTCACAATTTCTTTTATAACGGATAAATCAGCTGTATCATATTCTGATTTGTCATAAATAGATATGAAGGCTATAGATTTTGTTTCCTCTTTTGTGTCTATATCAAAGATAAGTTCATGAGTAATTACTCTTGCTCCTCCACTTTTACCCTTACTCTTAGAGGTAATATTCATGCGTATTTTCCTAAGACCTTCTCCTAAACTTACCCCTAAGTTAGTGTTTTCTTTTATTTCTTCTTTAAGAGATAGTAAATCATTTTTTCAGACTTCTATATTTTTTAGAAAGAGCCTTAAATTCTTTCTTAAATTCTGGGGCAATGACAAATTTATATTTCATTGAGAAAATCGTCTAAATCTTGAAATTCTATTTCTCCTTCTCTATAGGCTTTTAGCTCTTTTATCCCTTGTGCAATATGCTCTTTAAGTCCTTTTTCCTTAGGAGTAAGAGGCTTTATTGTTTTTATTTTAGTGCCTTTCTTTGCTTCTTTTTTTTCGCTAATAGAGACGAAATCAAGAGCTTTCATAAAATTTAAAAACACATCGGCTTTGTTTTCTGAAACGGTTACTATATATTCCATAGCTATACTATTTAATTAAAGTTTATCAAGTTGCTCGTCCCAATGTTTGGCAATATTATGGTTTATCTCTTTGGAAATATCCATGATAATCTCTAATTCATCAGGGTCTATCTCCCATTCTTGAGCAGCCTTCAAGATGTCTTTATCTTTTGTATGTACCTCTTTCTTAGGTACAGTTTCAGTAAGGGGCTTCTCTTTTACCTTGCTTTTTGAAATCGTTGCTATAAATTCCATGGCATATTTTTTTAAGTGAATAGTGAATTGAAAAGTTTCTGCAAAGATACAACTTTTTCTCGTAAATAACAATGAGTTACTTGTCACTCGTCACTCGTCACTATTTCTTGAGCATTTTCTTAATACTATTGAGTTTCATCAGTGCCTCTATGGGGGTGAGGTTGTCTATATCGGTATGAATGAGCTGTTCCTTGATACTTTCCAAGAGGGGGTCGTCCAATTGGAAGAAACTCAGCTGCATACCTTCTTTGTTCTTTTTACTCAGTTGCTCTTTGTTGTCTTCTAACTGATGTGTTTTCTCCAATTTCTCAAGCACTTTTTCTGCTTTTTCTATCACATAGGGGGGCATTCCTGCCATTTTGGCTACATGAATACCGAAACTGTGTTCGCTACCGCCCTCCACGAGCTTGCGCAAAAAGAGAATACTTCCCTTGACTTCCTTGACCGAGACAGAAAAATTCTTGATACGGGCAAACTCGTTTTGCATCTCATTGAGTTCGTGATAGTGAGTGGCAAAAAGAGTCTTGGCGTGAGTAGGGTGTTCATGTAGGTACTCGGCTATAGCCCATGCAATAGAGATACCATCATAGGTACTGGTACCACGACCAATCTCGTCCAAGAGGATAAGGCTTCGCTGGGAGAGGTTGTTGAGAATCAGAGCGGCCTCATTCATCTCTACCATAAAAGTAGATTCCCCTTGCGAGATATTATCACTGGCGCCTACACGGGTGAATATCTTATCTACAATACCTATCTGTGCTTGCTTGGCAGGGACAAAACTACCTATCTGAGCCAATAGGACGATTAGGGCGGTCTGTCTCAGTAGGGCAGACTTACCACTCATGTTAGGCCCTGTGATCATCATAATCTGTTGGCGCTCATTGTCCAAATAGATATCATTGGCTATATAGGGTTGGGTAGGGGGGAGCTGCTGCTCTATCACAGGATGGCGTGCTTCCTTTAGGTTGATAACTAAGGAATCGTCTATCTGTGGGAGCGTATATTGGTGCTCTGTAGCCAAAAGAGCAAACCCACAGAGGGTGTCTATCTCACCTATGGCAATAGCGGTCTGTTGTATAGGAGAGATATAGGTGATGACCTCCTGTATAAGGGAGGCGAAATATTCCTGTTCTAAGGTAGCGATACGCTCCTGAGCATGGAGGATTTTTTCCTCATATTCCTTGAGTTCTTCACTGATGTAGCGTTCGGCATTCACCAAGGTCTGTTTGCGTACCCAATGAGCAGGTACCTTGTCCTTATGGACATTGCGCACCTCAAAATAGTAACCAAAGACATTATTGCTATCTATTTTTAAGGAAGAGATATGGGTTTGTGCAATTTCTCTCTCTAAGAGTTGGTTGAGGTACTCCTTACCAGAATGAGAGAGGTTGCGTAGCTCGTCCAGCTCGGCCGAGAAGCCCGCTCGTATGGTATTGCCTTTTAGGATATTCACAGGAGCATCCTCATCAAGGATATGAGTTATCTTATCACATAATTCCTGTAGGTCACAGATACGCTCAAAAAGTCTCTTGAGGGCAACTTCTTCAGCGGGGAGAGTAATTGCTCTTAAGGGGAGTACAGCAAGTAAGGAGTTTTTCAGGTAGATAAGCTCTCGTGGGGTGATTTTCCCTGTGGCTATCTTGGAAAGCAAGCGCTCTATATCGCTTACCTTGTGCAGGTGATCCCTTACTTGTTCTCTAAGCTCGGTGTGGGCGACTAAGGCTTGTACCACTTGGTGGCGCTCTTGTATATGGCTAAGGTTTGTCAGTGGTAGGGCAAGCCAACGCCTAAGCATACGGCTACCCATAGGGGTCAGGGTCTTATCAATGACTTCCAAGAGGCCTACACTGCCTGCTTGTCCTCCGCCATATAGTTCCAAGTTTCGTATGGTGAACTTGTCCATCCATACATATTCGTCATTTATGATAGGGCGAATACTGGTGATATGCTGTAGCTGATGGTGCTGTGTCTCGGACAAGTAGTGTAGTATAGCCCCTGCACTGATCCAGCCTTGGCGCAGCTGTTCTACAGCAAAGCCCTTTAGGGAATTGGTCTGGAACTGCTTGGTTAGTGCCTCATAGGCAAAATCTTCCTTATAGACCCAGTCTTCCAAACCGAAGTAGTGCCAGCCATTTCCAAAGGCATCTTCTATCTCCTTGCGCTGTTTTTTGGCTATGAGCACCTCATTGGGCTGGAAATTCTGTAAGAGCTTGTCTATACAAGGGATATCCCCTTCAGCCAAGTAGTACTCACCTGTGGAGATGTCCAAGAAAGATACCCCACACAAGGGCGAATGTAGCCAAACGGAGGCTAAGAAATTGTTCTTGCGTGTCTGTAGTATATCGTCGCTCAGGGCAACCCCAGGGGTTACTAGCTCCGTAACGCCACGCTTGACGATGGTTTTGGTAAGCTTTGGATCTTCTAATTGGTCGCAGATAGCCACGCGGTAACCAGCCTTGACGAGCTTCGGGAGATAATTGTTCAGAGCATGATAAGGAAAGCCAGCTAAGGAAGTGTCCTCACTGCCATTATTGCGAGAAGTCAGTACGATACCCAACACTTGTGAGGTCTTGACGGCGTCCTCCTTGAATGTCTCATAGAAATCGCCTACCCTGAACAGAAGCAAGGCATCGGGATACTTTGCCTTAATCTGGTTATATTGTTTCATCAAGGGGGTTTCTTTGCTCGTCTTTGCCATGTGTTATCGGTTTCGTTTGATACTTCCCAGTGGGTCTTCTAAGCCTTCTTTGGCTTTCTCTACCTCTTGTTTTACTTCATCAATCAGGGAGGTATCTATACCTGATTTCTCTACGCTTTTGTTGATTTCCTCCTTAATCTCTGAGGTGGCATCCCTGAGTTGTCGCATGCCTTTGCCCAAGGTACGAGCGATTTCAGGAATTTTGTTGGTGCCAAAGAGCAGCACCGCCACAAAGAGTACAAATAATAGTTCAGGAGTACTTATAAATAAAGGTATCATTGAGCCATGAAAATTTTCTGCAAATGTACAAAAAATGTACTAAACAACAAAAAATACATCAAAGGAGTTTGTAAATATAGATACTAATCAAGGATTGTCTTAACCAGTACCTATATACTACACAGTATCAATCTATTACCCTTATTTGGATACAATCTAAAACTATCTTTGACCCTTAGGGGTAGAATTAATCATTAATCATTAATCATTAATCATTATTTTTCGTATTTTTGCATTCCCAAACCTAAAATAATGCAGCCCGATATAGATTCTTTGCTCACCGCAACGGCCTCTCTTACAGAGACAGAAATACTTACCCTCCTTACCGAGCGCTATCCCGATAAGGTGGTTTTCTCCACCAGTTTTGGTATGGAGGATCAGGTGATTACCGATTTTATCATGAAAGGACACTTCCCTGTCAAGATTTTCACCTTGGATACAGGGCGCCTTTTCTACGAGACTTATACCACTTGGGAGCTTACCAATGAGTATTACCATACTAAGATTACCCCTTACTATCCCGATGCAAAAGCGATAGAGGAGTATGTACAAGACAATGGTATCAACGCCTTTTACCAGTCTGTTCCCTTGCGACATGCGTGTTGTCATATCCGCAAGGTAGAACCGCTCAAGCGTGCTTTGCAGGGTAATAAAGTATGGATCACAGGACTCCGTGCCGAACAATCACCCCATCGTGAGCAGATGCCTATGGTGGAATGGGACGAAAGCAACCAAATCATCAAGGTACATTTGCTCCTACACTGGAAAACAGAGCAGGTATTATCTTTCCTTCGTAGCCATGGTATCCCCTATAACCCATTGCATGACAAGGGTTACCCCAGTATTGGCTGTGCCCCCTGTACACGTGCTGTCAAGGAAGGCGAAGACTTCCGTGCAGGTCGCTGGTGGTGGGAGCACAAGACCAATAAGGAATGTGGGTTACATGTGCACAAATAGTGTTTTATTCTTTCTGTTCTATCCAAGTTTTCATGGCGTAGAACATCTCAGCCGAAAACACATGTCCTGAAGCAAAAGTTTCATAAGAATAAGTAATGTGTAGCTTCTTGAGTAGCTCTATGGTTTCCTGAGCCCAGTCCAAGGAGACAATTTCATTGGAATATCCGTGTAATAGACAGATTTTCAAGTTCTCAAAATTGTTCTTTTGATAGTTAAAGCTCAATAATTTTTTGTCTATGTAACTATTGATAGCCACAACTCTTTGGATTTTCTCAGGATAGGAAAGCGCTAAGGAAAGGCTAAGAATACCACCTTGGTCAAATCCCATAAGGGTGATCTGTTCTGTATCTATATTGAACCGATCACAAGCCTGTTTTAGGAAAGTGAGGAGTTTGTGCTGTGTGGCTTGTGCTTGCACTATATCGCACCATTTGGAGGACCCAAGTTCTATAGCATACCAGAAGAACTGAACATCTGATAGCTTGTAGGGCGCTTGTATAGAAATTACAATATACTCTTGTGGGAGTTCATTGGCTATGGAGAAGAATTCTTCTTTGTTTTGTCCATAACCATGTAGCATGAAAATGGCGGGAGACTTGCCATTCTCCTGCTCTATAATAGCAGGCCTTACCAAATAGTTTAAAGAAAAACCTTTCATCTTTTGGTAGAAAATGGTAAAATGTTGGTGCACCTATATGTTTGGAGCATATAGGGAAGTGTTTCTAATTTTTGTTAGAATTTTTTACTGGAGTTAGACAATAATATATATACTTTTTGTAGAAGTTGGAGTGGCTTATCTTGAGAACCATTGACCCCTATGGGAGATCACGCCCAAGACTTTTCCTTTGACTGTCTCAGAGACAAAGGCACAATTTTTAGAAGAAGATTTGATCGAATCTTTGTCAAATACCCGCTCTCCCTTGTCGGTAAAGAGGGTTATATCTGCTTTCTGACCCACTGCGATAGGCGACACAGGTAGGGAGAAACGTTTTTTAGCAGCGGTAAGCATCTCCACAGTTTTTTCCACTGAGAAATGTCTTAGCATGATTCCTAAGGCAGCCTCAAGACCTATGCTTCCGAACTCTGCAAGGTCAAACTCCTTAGCTTTGCATTCTATATCAAGGGGGCAATGGTCAGAAGTTACCATATCTATAACCCCGCTTTCCACTCCTTTGCGGAGGGCTTCCACATGCCGCGTATCACGCAAGGGGGGAAGTAGTTTGTAGTCAGTATTGAAGTTGCCTAATACTTCATCTGTAAGGTGTAGATTACTCACGGCTACACTACAACTCACGTCCAAGCCCTTGGCTTTGGCAGCAGCTATCAGTGCAACAGATTTTTCAGTAGAGATTGTCGGAATGTGTAATCTTCCACCTGCATATTCGAGGACGGAGAGGTCTCTCTCCACAATAATTTCTTCAGCAAGTGCGGGTATTCCCTTTAGTCCCAATCGGGTAGAAGCTATATGTTCATTCACTACCCCCTTGCCCATGATAGAGCGGTCGCAGGGGAAAGAAATCACAATACCACCAAAAGGGGCTGTGTATTGTAAGGCAATTTTTAGCAGATTTGCCTGCGGAATATACCGCTTATAATCTCCAAAAGCCACAGCTCCTGCACTTTGCATATCGTACAACTCGGCTAAGTATTCTCCCTTGCTCTCAGTGGTGAGGGCGCCTATGGGGAAAATCTCCGTAATGGCTCCTTGGGTAGCACGTTTTAGAAAGCCTACTTGGCTTCGGCTCTCTGTAATAGGGTGTGTATTAGGATTGAGCATCACCTGTGTAAATCCACTCTCACAAGCTACCTCTGCGCCGTGGGCTAAAGTCTCTCGCTCCTCGTACCCTGGTTCTCCAAAACTTACACTGCTATCGGCCCATCCTTGCGAAATGTAACAATTCTCTAACACTTCATCGGCGTCTTGGCAAGTAATTTCAGAGCTAATCTGTTTGATGCTTCCATCTTCTATCAAGACATCTTGGACTTTTCCATGGTAGGAACTATCCGTATCTATGATAGTTACATGTCTTAACAAAGTTTTCATAATTCCCTTTATCTTCACCACAAAGATAATCATTAAATTTTAAATAGCAAACGTTTTTCCCGTTTTTTTTGTGTTAAAGTTTCAGAAGTA
>CAJZFM010000032.1 GCA_915070235.1 uncultured Capnocytophaga sp.
TCGAGCTTTCCTTGTAGGCTCTCTACAAAGGTAACACTGGGGGTTTCTTCACTAAAAAACTGGAACTGAGCAGCTTGCTTATCTATATAGAGCAGTCCATAGGAATTTTCAGTGCGTGCGGTCTGCTTGAGCTGCTCCAAATTGCCCTGCTTGTGATAGCTTACCGAGAGGTTGGGACTCTTTTGGAAAATCTCTTGGAAATACCCACTTTCGTCTAAGACCTCTATATGTCGCTGATTGCTATTGTTCAACTGGGTAAGGTAGCCTATCAGTAGGGACAAGGCAACCACGGCCAATGGACTAAGGAAAGTCATTAGCAGAAAAGACTTATTGCGTACCTTAGTGAGGTATTCGCGAATGATGATAAGGCGTAATTGTTTCATAACTCGTGCAAAGTTACAACTTTATCGGCAATTATACAAACGGTTTGCGACAAATAATCATGAGCTTATTTCCTATTCCTCCCAAGGTAAAAAACAGATAGCAATTACCTCCTTCGGCTATGGAAAAGCGCTCGCGTATCTCAGCGACTTTCATCGGAAAATTGCGCACGGTGATATTGGCCTGATCTATCTTGCCACTCTTGAGGAGTTTTCGGTCATAGGGGAGCATTTCGTCTATGAGAAAGACCCTTCCTGGAAAGTCTGCAATAAAGTCCTCTCCCAAAAGCAATTGGGAGTCCTTGTTCAGATAAGCCAGCCCATAGGCTCGCCCTACTGGGAAAAGTCCCTTACCCTTGAGCAAAGCAGCATTGGGTTCATAAAGGTAGCGACAGAGATAGCCGCGAGTCATAGGGACACCTTCACTACCTATTTCAGAGGGAAAGAAACTGAAAATATCGGTACGAGTAGGCAACATATTGACTGTCTTGATCTGTATCTCTTTAGCAAGTGGCTTCTTTTTTAATAGGAAAAGCAGTTCCTTGACTTCTCCCTCTACCGCTACGATATGTACCTCATGCGTTTGCGGTAGCTGAGTGAGCGCACGGCTAATATCCAGCATGGGAGATGCCTTGAGCAAAATCATATCCGTATATTGCCAAAGAAAGTCAAGGCTATGGGGTACATCGGGGGTACAGTCCTCCAAGAAATAGACCTTGCGCTTGTGGTCATCGCGGCGGGCAGGATCCAAATAAATCGTATCGTAGTGCCTTCCCTCGCGAGCTAAGTAGGCATAAGAGTCCTCCGCAACACAATGTATATCAGCTCCTAATACAGCAAAATTATGTGCTACTATCTCCGAGAGTTCCTCCTGTAATTCGCAGTGGGTTACCTTCTGGCAACACTGGGCAAAAAAATAATCATCAACCCCAAAGCCACCAGTAGCATCAAGCAGGGAGCCATTCCCTACTAATGACGCCTTATAGCGTGCCGTAGCTTCGGAAGAGGCTTGCTCCAAAGAAAGCTTTTCAGGAAAGTAAATCCCCTCAGTCGCTTGCCATAAGGGCAATTTGTCCTTGGCCTTCTGCTTGCCCAATAGCTGTTGGGTGAGTTCGCTGGAGCTTACCCCCTCGAAGGGTGATTTCTTCAAGGCAAACCCAGCAGGGTCATCTTCCTTATGTATATGCAAATAAGCCTGTATTTCAGGGTCTAACAATCTGTGATTTAGCATGTTATTTCTTTTCTAAAATTTCTCCCTCGGATTTCACGGATTTCACAGATTTTCTATGTTTGTGTAATTGTATTGCTGCGATTCTCACGGAGTTACGCTTAGTTGTTGTATCATTTTCTCCGTGAAAATCCGTGGGAGCTAATAGAATTTCTTATATCTTAGCGGTAAGTAACTGAATGAGTTTGTTCTTAGGGAAAACAGCCTTGAGGATTACCTTAAGCACCGTATAGGCAGGAATAGCTATGACCATACCTACTATCCCGAAGAGGGTTCCGCTAATAAGAGTAACAATAAATATCTCCAACGGACTGGACTTCATAGAGTTAGAGAATATAATAGGCTGACTAAAGACATTATCTATGAATTGAGTAATCAAAAAGCCCAATAATACATAAATAGTCTTAGGCAGGATCACACTTTGCAGATCGGCATCCATAAAATTGGATATGGTCAACACTGAAATTACTACCGCCCCTATCATAGGCCCTACATAGGGAATTACATTGAGCAAGGCACAGAGAAAAGCTATGATCAAGGCATCCTTCACTCCAAAAATAAGCAATACAATGGTGAGCAGGATAAAGATAACGCTCAGTTGTAGGAACAACCCTAAGAAATAACGAGAAAGCAGGCTTTTGATATCCTCTATGGTCTTTCTCACTTGTGGCAAGCGCTCACGCTTTACCAAACTCAGAAAGCTATTAATGATAGCTGTACCATCTTTCATAAAGAAAAAGGTAATAAAGAGCACTGAGAAAAGCCCCACCCCTATATTGCTAATAACGCCTATAAAACCATTGAGCATCGTCGAAATATCCTGCATATTGAGCAGTTCAGGGATATTGCTCTCTTGAGACTCCATCCCACCCATATCCAAGGAATGGAGTAGGTCGTCCAAGAAACGATGAATGTTGTCGTTCAGTGCCTGAAAATCAATAGATGCCAAGTTCTTTCCTTGAGAGATGAGCATAGGTACAAAAAGGCTGATAAGGCCTGCAAATGCCCCTAAGATAACTACAATAACTGTAATAGTCGCCCAAGTATTCTTGAACTTAAGGCGTTTCTTTAGAAATTTTATCATAGGCCTACCTATAAGGGCTAATATGGCAGCTAGAACAATATATATGATAATGTTCTGTAGCTTATATAGGCCTAAAACCAGTAGGACAATACCTACTATAATCCCCACTGCCTTGAGGATTCCTTGTGCAATAGTGTTTGAATTCATTTTTCAAAAAATAAAAAGTGAAAAGTAATGACGAATAGGTTCATCTGTCTGCCAGTTGACTCATTATCATTCTGTCATTTCCGTTAAGATCTTTTTTTAGTTTCGTGTAAAATCCTTTCTGCTGGAGCATTTGGCACATCGGATCACCTAAATATTGGTTGATCTCAAAGAACAATCTTCCTTGAGGAGCGAGGTTGTGGGTAGCTATAGTTGCTATCTTGTCATAGAATAACAAGGGATTATCATCGGGTACAAAAAGCGCTAAAGCGGGTTCATGTTCCAGCACATTGGGGTGTATCTCTCGCTTCTCTTGCTCTCGCACATAAGGAGGGTTGGAGACGATGATATCAAAGTAAGCAGCTAAGTCCCCTACCTGTAGTATGTCCTGCTGTATAAGCTCTATGACGGCTTTGTTACGCTTGGCATTAGTACGGGCTACCTGCAAGGCTCCTTCGCTTATGTCTATAGCCGTTACCTTGGCATGGGCTAAGTACTTTTTCAGTGCAATAGCAATAGCCCCACTACCTGTACCTATATCCAAGATCCGTAGGTTTTCTTGTCTTGCATAAGTGGTCAGAATCCAATCCACCAGCTCTTCGGTCTCTTGGCGGGGAATCAGCACGCGCTCATCTACATAGAGGTCTAAACTGAGGAAAGAGGCTTTCTGATAAATATATTGTATCGGAATATTACGAGCAAGTTGCTCACATACTGCCTTGAGTTCAAGGGTTTTCTCATGAGGAATCTCATCATCATTATGCATCATGGCTGTGATGGCACTCATCCCTAAGGTCTCTTCCAAGATAATACGCAATAGCCCCTCTCGCTCGGATAGGTCATAGTTGGAAATCTCCCTCATGAAGGACGCCCTAAAGTTGCCTATAGTCATTTTTTGTTTTTTGCTTTAGCGAAAATATCTCGGATAAGCTCCCTGAAGGTATCAAAATCCACCTTATAGGTCAGTCCCGTACCTTGGGAATAGTCTATTTTGTCCATTAGGTACTGCTGGAGTTCGTTCTCGCGGTTAAAGATCTTAGCACTCAATCGGCCGTCCTTGGTCAAAAGAAACTGGAGTTCAAAGTCTCCTGCCACAGCCGTTTGGGTAACCCCTCCGACGGGAATCCCCAATTTACCATTGAAGAAGATCCTATCGGTTACTTGAGTGGATACGGTAATTCCTAAGCGGTCGGAGCTATTGTAAGCCCTATTGGGAGTAGCCGTACCGCTCTCATAGCTCACCCCTAAGTTCAGCTTGTCATCATCACTGGAGAGCAATTGGTTAAAGATCCCTGTGGCTGTCTCCAGCACATTATAGGAAAGCATCTTTTCCCCAGCAGTGGCATCACTCAGGAAGTTACCCTGTGCCAGCAGAGAGAAGGCTTGGAGTTGTTTCTTATCACTATCCTCCAAGTGGTAGTTCAATTCGGAAACCAAGCTCGGACTACTGTCGGGGAACTTGATGTCAAAGACCGTCTGAGGGTGAGATAAGTCTCCCTGTAGGTTGATAATCACTTGGGTCTGTATCTTTCGGTTAAGGTTGGTCTCCAAAAGTGTAGAAGGATTCACATAGAGGTTATAGGCAGCCCTTAGGTTCTGCAAAGTTGCCCCCATAGGATCGCCATTCCATGAGATAGAGCCGTTGGGCAACACCTTGAACTTCTTATCTATCAGTCCCTCATACTTAAAGTTGTATTCGCCAGAGGTGGTGATAAAGTCCCCCCACATATTGAATTTTCCTGTAGTGTTAATCTCCAACAGTAGGGTTCCTGCCCCTCGTCCTATAAGACTGGAGTTGTTCTTAGGATCCACAATGATCTCCACCTCGGCCGAAGGAAGCACATCCACCTCAAAGTTCATTTCAAGCCCCTGATAGGTCTTGGTTACCAGCTGTTTTTTGCGTTGTTTTTCCTTGGAGATAAAGGTAATAAAAGAATCATCACCCACAGTCTGGGTATCGCTCAGCGGGATTTTAAACTTCGTCCCCTCTCCTGTTACAGCCTTGACCCCTATGGTAAGGTCGTCTACCGAGCCCTTGATACTGGCCTTGCCTATAATAAATCCCGTGCCATAGAAGAGGTCATTATCCTTAGGCCCTGTGTTGAGTGCTAAGAATCGCTTGCCTTTGGTATCAAAACGCAGATCGAAGTACCAGTCCGATAAGCTGCGATAGCCTGCTCCACCACTGAGATAGATCTTGGTCTTGTAAGCCGTATCGGTAAGCGGGGTTTCCTTGATCGTAAATCGGTTATCCTTTAGCCCAATATGCAGGACATCATCAGCTTCCAAGTCTATATTTAGGTAAGGTACCCCTACTCCTGCCTTAGAGACAGCAAAATCACCTTCTATCTGGGGTTTGGTCAGAAGGCCTGTAACCTTGGCCTGTCCTGTAAGTGCCCCACGTAGGTTAGAGAGAATATCTTGGGTAAAAGGAGCAAAGGGTTTCAAGTTCAGTTCGGTGATATAGCTCTGTAAGTCCAAATACGTCTTGTTATCCTTGAGGAAGATTTTCCCATAGAGCTGAAGGCCCTCTCCTAAGAGGTTGAAGAACTCCAAACTGGCTTTGAAGGAAGAAAGGTTCTCATCACCTACGATACTGGCCTGCAAATCACCTAAGTCGTATTTGTTCAATACCAGTTGCTTAAGACTTAGATCGGCTGCAGGATAATACTTTTCCTTCTGCTGTACTAAGGACAAGTGGCCATTGAGCTGTCCGCTTACACTGAGGTTGTCCATGGTGGGAATAATCTTATTGACATCCACCTTGTCAAAGACCAAATGTAGGTCTTTGTAGTTGTTTTCCTTAGCTATTCTTCCATTGACAGAGATAGCTTCCTGCTCGTGGCGGAGGGAAATAGGGCGTATCTGCAACGAATCCATCTTGCGGTTAATCACCACTTTGTTCTCCCTGTCCTTATCTATCTTCCACTCATTGCCCTTGAAGAGAATATACGAAGAAGGCTTGATCCCCACCTCCGACTCTCGCCTTGGAGTAATGGTATGGTAGAACCTGAGGTTATAATCGTCCTCGGAGTTACGCCCTCCCTTGAACTCTGTCTGGAAAAAGAGTGTATCACTGACCGAGGTATTGACCATATTGAACTCCTCTATCTTGTAATAAGGATTTTTGACACTGGATATTTGCAGTAGCGACCTATAAGTGGGGTTCTTCTTGTCATACTCTAAATTGACCCCACGCAGCGAATAGTCTGATATATTGATGTAAGGCGAACGGAAATTGAGCTTAAAATCATGTTCGTCCCCCACCAATTTCCCACGGATAAAGGTATTCGGAGCAAAAGAGAGCTCAGGGAGGAATAGCTCCACAATCTTATTGTAAATCTTAAAATCAAAGGTCAAGTACTGTCCTTGCATCACCTTGAAAGGCTTATAGTTTTCAAACCCATAGGCAAGGGTATTGACCAAGACCTGACCTATTTGGGCAAACTTGAACTCGCCTTGTATCTTTCCCGAAATAATATCGGTAGACTCCAAGGTAATCGTACGCAAGCTGGTGGTATCCTTCTGTATATTTATCGCAAAATCGGCAAAGTTGTACGTTTGGTCATTCTTTTGGTAAGATGCATTCTTGAGCTGTACTCGCCCCACCATATTGTCTAAGCTATTACCTGTGATATCAAGGTCTATATTTCCCCTCACCTTGGCAATAGAGTCTTTTTGTATAAATCCCAATGCCTTGAGGTCTATATACTTCATCTCTCCCAAGAGTGTATAGTTGGAGCGCTGAGAGGAAGTAATATCGGCTATGCCCTTGAAATCCATCTGGAGGTTATCATCGCCTATGGAAGCGGTTGCCTTGATCTTCTTTTGGAAATATTCCGCATCAAGCTTTATATCCTTGTACAAATAATTGTTATACAATGCAGAATGCACCTGCCCATGTAAGGAGAGCTTGTCTAACTTGCTAAAATCCAATCCCTTACCCACAAATTGCAAACTTGCCGAAATATCTCCTAAGTCATCTATCTTAAAGAGTTCTCCCACCTTCAGTTGGTAGGTGTCCAGCTTGCCCTTGTAGGTCGCCTCCTTCAGGTTTTTCAGATTATAGAATGAGCCACTAAGGATAAAGTCGCCTCGCTGGGTGAAGACATCAGCATCTATGAGTAAGTCGCGGGTGGTATAGGTCAGTTCCGCCTGCCCTTCAAAGAGTCCAAAGTAGCGCAAATCCTCAGGAAGGCTCTCCCCTAATACCTTGGGCATGAGCGCAGTAATATCCCCATAGGAAGAGGAAAAATGTGGGAAATTCCCCCAAAAGACAAAGTCCTTTTCAGGAGAAAAAGCATTCCTAAGTAGTATCCCCTCCCCTTCTATAGCAGTACTCTCATGGTACAGATGTATATCCTTGATAGAAAGATTATTAAGTGTCCCCGAAAGCTCTCCCTCCGCCTCTAAGGTCTTTTCCATAGCAAAGCCATCATAGAACCCATTGAGATCATTGGTACTGATAAGCGAGTTCCTCAGGGTCGCCTTGAGCGTTACTTTGTTCAAGAAATCGGCATAACTTCCCTCATAGGGCGCAAAACTCAGGTCGGCATCTATAGTAGAAAAAGGCGTCTTAAGCAGTGTCTTATCTATAGAGATCAGTGTATCGGCATAGTGGAAATTAGTAGAAAGATCATCTACTTTGAGATGCTTGCCATAGAGCAGTGAACCGTGCTTCATCTGGAGCTTGACATCGGAATCCACAATCTCAAAGTCTGTAACTTGTCCTGCAATACCCTCTACCTCCACCAGTACAGGACTTTCGCCTGCGGTGGTATTGAAATCACACACACGGAAGTAACCATTTTTGAGCCTTATAGTATTGGCTTTCATGATAAAAGGCTCTTTACTGGGCGGCTCTCCAGAATCAAAACGAGAGACAAACACGTCCAAGTTGGACAAGGTATCCCCCTTATAGGTCTTCATATCCATCACAAGCCCATCGGCCTCTATATTGGAGAAGATAAGGTTGCCGTTCATCACGGCCTTGAGATCCAGCAAGGGGGTACGTATCTCATGTGCTGCAATAAGAGTATCCTGGTGGTGATCACGGATAAGCACTCCGTCCAATCCCACCATACCCGTAAGGCTTATGGATACACGCTCCACCTGAATATCTACCTTGTAATCCTCATTGATACGCTGCATTACCCATGTGGCCAATCGGGTTTGTACCACTGGCAACATCAGTAGTAAAAGGGTGAATATCAGTATATAAATAAAAGTCTTGAGAACTATCTTGACTATACGAAAGATTTTGTATGCCACCTTTTGCTCTTTTTTGTCTTCTTCCTCTCTGGCAAGAAGATAGTACGAAATTTGGCACAAAAGTACAACAAAAAATGATTCATTTGTCTTTCAAAAAGAAAAAAATAACAATTATTTTTCTTATCTTTGCCCCCATCAAAAACATAAACAATTATTTATGAAGAAAATTTTGTTCGCCACTTTGGCGTTATGCTTAGGCCATATTGGCTTTGCCCAAAGGGGCATCTACCATGAGGATCAGTTGTCTTTTGGGAGTAACTTTCTAAAAAATGAATGGGCTATGCGACAAATCAACTTAGACTTGGGCATAGGCTATCGCTTTTCTGAGAAATTCCGCTTAGGCTTTATTGTAGAGTTTGGTCATATTGCTTTCCATGATGAGCGCAACGAGAAAGCACGCTCCTTTAGCACAGGCTTTGGGCTTAATGGTAATTTTAGGTTTTATACCAATGAGAAAATAGCCTTACATTCCCAAACCCACCTACTTATAGGCGGCCCCGATAAGGACGCCCTTGCCGATTGGAGCTTCTTCAGAGCAGGCACAGAGGTACAGACTTATTTCCTTTCCTTAGCCAGCGAGCGTACCAAGCCTTATATTTCTTTAGGGGTTAATGCCATCTATGGAAACTATGAAAAAGACAGAGTAGAGATTGAACGTACCTCCTTCATGCCTCATATCGGGATCGGGATTGTGACACTGTTCTAATTCTTATTTTTTGTACCTTTGCCTTCTGAAAACAAGCCTCCCTTATGCATACAGATATACCTTATATATTAGCCATAGAATCCTCTTGCGATGACACCTCGGCAGCAGTTATGCAGGGCGATAAAGTCCTCTCCAATGTTATTGCCAGCCAAAAGATACACGAGGAATATGGCGGGGTGGTGCCTGAGTTGGCCTCTCGTGCCCATCAGCAGAACATCATTCCCGTGGTGCATCAGGCCTTGCAGCGCGCAGGAGTCAGCAAGGAACAACTCTCGGCCATTGGCTTTACCCGCGGGCCAGGGCTGCAAGGCTCCCTACTGGTAGGGGTATCTTTCGCTAAGTCCTTGGCACTCTCCTTGGGGATTCCCTTGGTAGAAGTCAATCACCTGCAGGGGCATATCCTCTCCCACTTCATTGACGAAGGCCAGAGCAAACCCTCCTTTCCCTTTTTGGCCATGACCATAAGCGGCGGACATACCCAAATCCTCCGTGTGAATGATTACTTTTCTATGGAGGTATTAGGAGAAACCCAAGATGATGCCACTGGTGAGGCTTTTGACAAAACAGCTAAGCTATTGGGGCTTCCCTATCCAGGAGGGCCGCTCATTGACCAATATGCCCTGCAGGGTAATCCACACGCTTTCCCCTTCCCTATTCCAAAGGTAGAGGGACTTAACTTTAGCTTCTCTGGACTGAAAACGGCCGTACTCTATTTTATCCAAAAACAGGAAAAGGACAATCCCAATTTTGTCCAAACCCACATGGCCGACATCTGTGCCTCGGTACAATATACGATTATTGAAATCCTCATGCGTAAGCTCAAGAAAGCCGTGACAGAGACAGGTATCCGCCAAGTGGCCATAGGTGGTGGCGTCTGTGCCAACTCTGGTCTAAGGAAAACGCTCCAGCAATACGCTCACAAATATCACTGGGAGGTCTTCCTGCCCCAGTTCCAATACTGTACCGACAATGCCGCTATGATTGGTATTGCCGCCTATTTCAAATATTTACAAAAAGACTTTGCCGATATGCACGTAACGGCACAAGCAAGATATAGCTTTAGTGACTAATGACAAGTGACTAATGACTAATGACTAACAACTAAAAAAATGAACATCGCAATTGTTTGTTATTCCACTTTTGGTGGAAGCGGGGTGGTCGCCACTGAATTGGGGGTCGCCCTTGCCCAAAAAGGCTATCAAATACACTTTATTACCTACGGACAGCCTGTAAGGCTCTCCGCCTTTCATAAGAATATCCACTTGCACCAAGTGTATGTGGAGGAATACCCCTTGTTCCGCTATCAGCCCTACGAACTGGCTCTATCAAGCAAGATGGTGGAGGTAGTCAGGGAGTACAATATAGATATTATCCATGCCCACTACGCCATTCCTCATGCTTATACAGCCTATATGGCCAAGCAAATCCTACAGAAAGAAGGCTTAGAAGTGAAGATTATCACCACCCTACACGGTACCGATATTACCTTGGTAGGTAATCACCCTTATTACAAGACCGCGGTCAATTTCAGTATCAACGCCTCCGATGCAGTAACTGCCGTTTCCAAGAGCTTGCGCGATATGACTTACGAACTCTTTGACGTGCAAAAGCATATCAATGTCATTCCCAACTTTATCAATATAGAAAAGAAAAAGCAGCACCCCAAGACTTGCCACCGAGCCATGCTGGCCAACCCTGACGAGATGATTCTCACCCATGTGAGCAATTTCCGCAAGGTCAAAAGAGCCTGCGATGTAGTACGTGTCTTCCACAAAGTACTCCAGCAAAAGAAAGCGCGACTGGTCATGGTCGGTGATGGCCCTGATAGGGAAAATGCCCAAGCCCTCGCCCACGACTTGGAGATACAGAACTACGTTAATTTTCTCGGTAATTACTTAGATGTCAATGATATTCTATGCTCCAGCGATCTTTTTCTACTTCCTTCGGAGTCCGAGAGCTTTGGCTTGGCTGCTCTTGAGGCCATGGCCGAGGGGGTACCTGTCATCTCCAGCAATGCTGGGGGAATTCCAGAGGTAAATAAGCAAGGCGTATCAGGCTTTCTCAGTCCTGTGGGCGATATAGAGGACATGGCTCGCAATGCCCTTGTAATCCTACACGACACGGAAACGCTCTCTCGGTTCAAAGCACAAGCCTTTGAGGAAGCTACCCATTTTGATGAAGCAAAGATCATACCTATGTATGAGGCTATCTATAAGCTGATCATGAATGAATAACAAAAGGGTTAAAATGATATTAAATAAAGTCGTCCCTACGTATTTTATCCTTACCTTTGCAACGGTGTAGTATTAATCACAAATCAATTCTTATGACAGGCATCGAATTACAACAAGCACTCAATGACCTTTGTGAAGATGTGAAAAGCAAATTAACTGGTTTTCGCTTTTGTGGTATCCTCAAATCTTCTGATAGTACCATTATAGCAAAGAGTTATTCATTTGATTCACAGTTAGAAACAGCCAATAACGTAGCTCCTCTCTTTGGTACTATTGTAGATCAAGTAAAGCAAGTGGTTTCCTTAAGTGCTGCTGCTGGAGTTACCGAAACCCATAGTATTCTTATAGAGACGAACAAGGCTACTTTTGTTGTTGGAATTTCTAACAAGGGAAAGTTTTTTATTGTGATTGTCTTGGAAAGAGACAAAGCCAATATAGGTATTGCCAGATCGCTCATAGAAAGAAGCCGTCCGCTTGCTACAATATTAGACGAACAACTTGCCTAAAAAATCTTACAAATAGCTTTAGAGCACAGATTCAGATAGAGAATTTGTGCTCTTTGTTTTTTTGTCTCACTCACCCCTACATTGCATTGACTTCTGACTATTGTTATAAAAAAAAAGGGTTTTTTGTGTGGTTTTAAAAAAAATTTCGTATCTTTGTCCCACAAAATACTAAATATAATTTTCAATGAAATCGCTAAAACTAACACTCTCTGTATTGGCTGTTACAGCACTTGTAAGCTGTAATGGTGGCTCAGGAAATGGACAAAACAATGCTTCCGATAGTGCCACTACTTCCAATACAACAACTGAGGCTCCTGCCGCTGCACCAGCTGAAACACCCGCTGCCCCTGCAGGCGGTGCCAATGTAGATTTAAGCAATAAGGGAGTAGGCCCTGTAAAGGCTGTAAATCCACCTCTTGCTGCTACCCCTGATCAAGCACTTGCTGAAAAAGGTAAAGAACTCTTCAAGCTCAACTGTACTGCTTGCCATAAGCCTACTAAGAAATTCATAGGCCCAGCTCCTAAGGGTATCTTAGAAAGACGTGCTCCTGAATGGGTATTGAACATGATCCTCAATCCAGAAGGCATGCTCGCCGAAGACCCTATCGCTAAACAACTCTTAGCTGAGGCTAACGGTGCTCCTATGGCTAACCAACACCTCACTGAGGAACAAGCCAGAGCTATCTTAGAGTACTTCCGTACTATAGAATAAGACCTAAAGACTGCTTAAGCAAGGCCTTAGGCAGTCTTTGTAATCCCTCAAGGATATAAATTTTTTTAAATAAATTGTTTTATGAAGACAAGCAAATTGTTATCTTTGGCAGTTGCTGGTGCTTTTCTTGCCAGTTGTGGAAATGGCAACAATAGCAATAGTAATAAGTCTGGGGCTATGGGAGCTTCAGATGCTGCCTCAAGGGTGTACGTAGCACCTGGAGAGTACGATGAGTATTATGCTTTCCTTTCAGGCGGTTTCAGTGGTCAGCTTGCCACTTACGGACTTCCTTCAGGACGACTTCTCAAAGTAATCCCTGTGTTCTCTCAAGACCCTGAAAAAGGATATGGTTACAACGAAGAAACCAAACCCCTTTTGCAAACTACCCACGGATTCATTC
>CAJZFM010000033.1 GCA_915070235.1 uncultured Capnocytophaga sp.
TTTTGCTTCTGCTCAATGACATTTTTGGCTTGCTCGAAAGTTACCGAAAAGACATCCAACGACTTATCCAAAGAAATAAAAGCATCACCAAAGCGGATATAAGGACCAAAGCGCCCAATATTGGATTCTACTTCCTTGCCTTGAAACACACCCAACTTGCGAGGAAGTTCGAAGAGCTTCATAGCCTCCTCAAAGGTAATTGTGTCAATAGATTGGTTCGGGAGTAGGCTAGCAAATCGGGGCTTTTCTTCGTCCTCCACAGAGCCTATTTGTACCATTGCACCATAGCGCCCCAAGCGGACACTTACGGGCTTGCCTGTAGCAGGGTCGGTACCTAGAATACGCTCACCCGTTTCTCTTTCAGCATTCTGTTCTACATCGGTAACTGTAGGGTGAAAGGCTTCATAGAAGCGCCCTACCATCTTTGACCAATCTTCTTTTCCTGAAGCTATATCATCAAATTCTTCTTCTACCTTAGCGGTAAAGTGGTAATCAACAATGCTATCAAAATGATTAATCAAAAAGTCATTTACAATCATTCCTATATCAGTAGGAATGAGTTTGCCCTTATCAGCACCTACATTCTCAGAGAGTTTCTTTTCTTTGATCTCATCCTTGACTAAGGAGAGTTGTAAGTAAGGACGGCTTTCCCCTTCTATATTACTACGCTCTACATAACCACGGTTCTGTATAGTGGAGATAGTAGCAGCATAGGTGGAAGGGCGACCAATACCGAGTTCTTCTAACTTCTTGACCAAGGAGGCTTCTGTATAACGGAAAGGAGGACGAGTAAAACGCTGAGTAGCTGTAATATGTTTGCTGGTGAGTACCTCACCTACCTTCATTGTGGGTAGCATGCCTTCATTTTCTTCCTCTTCGTCGTCCTTACCCTCAAGATATACTTTGAGGAAGCCGTCAAAGGTAATCACTTCACCACTGGCTAAGAACGGTTCAGAGTGGGTATTGGCATTGATTTTCACTTGGGTGCGCTCTAATTGTGCATCGCTCATTTGGGAGGCAATGGTACGCTTCCAGATAAGTTCGTATAGGCGTACTTGGTCTGCTTCGGCTTTTACCGTATGAGCCGCCATATCGGTAGGGCGAATGGCCTCATGTGCTTCTTGGGCACCCTTGGAGTGGGAGGTATATTGTCGGGTCTTGCTATATTTGGCTCCGTAGGTATGGGTGATCTCCTGCTGGGCAGCAGCGAGTGCCTCTGGGGATAGGTTTACACTATCGGTACGCATATAGGTGATAAGTCCTGATTCATACAATCGCTGAGCGAGTTGCATAGTCTTGGATACAGAGAAATGGAGCTTGCGGGAAGCCTCCTGCTGAAGGGTAGAGGTGGTAAAGGGAGGTGCTGGAGATTTTTTGGTGGGTTTAGTTTCCAAACTGCCCACGGTAAAGGTAGCTCCTATATGCTGCTGTAGGAATGCGCTGGCTGCTTCTTTGTTAGGGAAAGACTTATTGGTATGGGCCTTGATAAGCTTGCCCTCGGCAGTGAGGAATTCGGCGGTAACCTTGTAGGAGGCTTCACTCTTGAAGTCCTGTATTTCTCGTTCGCGCTCTACAATTAGGCGTACCGATACCGATTGTACGCGCCCAGCCGAGAGACCTTTGCGTATCTTCTTCCACAGTACAGGAGAGAGTTCATATCCCACTAAGCGGTCAAGCACACGGCGTGCTTGCTGGGCATTGACCAAGTTAAAGTCTATCCCACGTGGATTCTTTATGGCATGTTCTATGGCAGATTTAGTAATGGAGTTGAACACAATACGCTTGGTTTTCTCCTGTGGCAATTTGAGTTCTTCGGCTAAGTGCCACGCTATGGCTTCTCCCTCACGGTCCTCATCAGAAGCCAACCATACAGTATCCACTTTCTTTACTTCTTCCTTGAGGCTCTTCACAAGAGTTCGCTTATCGGCAGATACTATATACTGAGGCTTAAAGCCATGCTGTACATCCACCCCTAATTCCTTATCAGGGAGGTCAGCAATATGCCCATAACTGGACATCACCTTATAATCACTGCCCAAAAATTTCTCAATGGTTTTCGCCTTGGCAGGAGACTCTACAATTACTAAATTTTTTGCCATTGTTATTAATTTATAAGATAAAAAGTAACCTCTGATTACTAATATTTCAAATATGATTTGTCATTAGTCGTTAGTCACTTGTCACTATTCATTATGTTGTTGTCCCATGAGCATGAGGTATGCTTTTAGGAAATCATCTAATTCACCATTCATCACTGCATCTACATTGGTAGTTTCGTAGCCTGAGCGAACGTCCTTGACCAGCTTATAGGGATGCATCACATAGTTACGGATTTGGCTACCCCATTCTATCTTCATCTTGTTAGCTTCTATCTCGTCGCGCTTGGCTTGGCGTTTTTTGAGTTCTATCTCATAGAGTTGCGATTTGAGCAATTGGAGTGCCTTATTCTTGTTGTCCAACTGGCTACGGGTCTCGGAGTTCTCTATGATAATACCTGTAGGGTGGTGGCGAAGACGTACGGCTGTTTCTACTTTATTGACATTCTGTCCTCCTGCCCCACTGGAGCGCATGGTCTCAAAGGAGATATCCGCGGGGTTAATCTCTATTTCTATCGTATCATCGGCCAAGGGGTATACATATACCGAGGCAAAGGAGGTATGTCGCTTGGCATTGCTATCAAAGGGAGAGATACGCACCAAACGGTGTACCCCATTTTCCCCTTTGAGGTAGCCAAAGGCAAATTCTCCATCTATCTCTAAGGTTACGGTTTTTACCCCTGCCACATCGCCCTCTTGGTAGTTAAGTTCCTTGACAGAAAAGCCCTGTTTGTTTGCCCACATCATATACATACGCATAAGCATAGAAGCCCAGTCGCAACTCTCGGTGCCTCCAGCGCCTGCGGTGATTTGTAGTACTGCACTCAGGGCATCACCTTCGTCGGAGAGCATATTGCGGAACTCTATATTCTCTATGTGATGAAGCGCCTGCCCATAGAAATCCTCTACTTCCTGAGCTGAAATAGCATTTTCTTTATAAAACTCCAGCATGATTTGGAGTTCTTCCACCATTTCCACCGCTTTTTCGTAATCGGTTACCCATTTTTTTTGGGATTGAATCTTTTGAACTAATAGCTGAGCCTCCTTGGGGTTGTCCCAAAAGTCAGGCGCTAAGGTTTTCTCCTCTTCATTGGCAATTTCAATCTTTTTTTTGTCAATTTGGAGATACCTCTCTAAGCGTTCTACCCGTTGGCTAAGTTCCTTGAGTTGGTCTATGGTTACCATTTACGAAAATTTCGGCAAAAGTACGATTTTTTATTTATTATTCTTGAGATAGCTGTTGTTTTTTTCCAAAACATGTCTTAACGATTGAAAAATTAAATAGCAATATACTGATAATCAACTATGTGAAAATAAAAATTTTAACGCACCATATCCGATAGTTTTAATTATTTATTGTAATTTTGTCCTTTGTAGGGGCGAATGGCAATTTGCTTACACTTTAATATCTTGAAAGAAATGGCGAAATTCATCAAAATATATCCAGAGAATCCCAATGAGCGGGAGATACAGAAGGTAGTGGAGTGCCTCAGAGATGGCGGGGTGATTATCTACCCTACCGATACCGTCTATGGGTTGGGCTGCGACATCACCCATAGCAAGGCCTTAGAACGAATCGCTCACCTTAAGGGCGTAAAGTTAGACAAAGCCAACTTCTCCTTTGTCTGTGCCGATCTGAGCAACCTCTCCGACTACGTAAAACAGATAGATACGGCCACCTTCAAGCTCCTCAAGCGTGCATTGCCAGGGGCTTATACCTTTATTTTACCTGGGAATAACAACCTGCCTAAGGAGTTCAAAAAGAAAAAGACAGTAGGGATTCGTGTGCCTGATAACAACATTGCCCGTACCTTAGTAGAAAAATTGGGCAATCCAATTGTCTCCTCCTCTATCTATGACGAAGACGAGGTGGTAGAATACACCACCGACCCCGAACTGATTTTTGAAAAATGGCAAGATAAGGTAGATATTGTCATAGATGGCGGTTATGGGGACAATGTGCCCTCCACTATCATAGATCTCTCCACTGGGGTTCCTGAGCTAATTCGTGGGGGAAAGGGCAGTATAGAGGGACTTTTTTAACTAATTGAAAAACAAGTATAGTGCGTTATTTTATACGACTCTCCTATAATGGAAAAGATTACAATGGTTGGCAGCGACAGCCCAAGGCTCCCTCGGTGCAGGAAGAGATAGAACGAGCCTTGTCCTTACTATTACGTACTGAAATCTCCATAGTGGGAGCCGGCCGTACCGATACAGGGGTACATGCCAGGGACTATTATGCTCATTTTGACCATGAAGCATCACTGCCTGAGAATTTAGTAAACAAGCTTAACTCCTTCCTCCCAAAAACCATTGTTATCAAAGCTATCTTTCCTGTCAAGGACGATGCCCATGCCCGTTTTGATGCATGCTCTCGTACCTATCAATATTTCATCAGCACGGAGAAAGACCCCTTCGGGTATGAGCAACATTATTACATACATTACCCCCTCGACCTCGACCTGATGAACAAGGCTTGCGAAATACTTCTAAAGCATACTGATTTTCAATGTTTTTCAAAAGTTAATACCGATGTCAGAACCTATATCTGTCATCTGACAGAGGCCTATTGGCGGCAGCAAGGGGCGTTGCTCATCTTTAGAATCACTGCTGATCGCTTCTTGCGCAATATGGTACGCGCCATTGTAGGGACGCTCTTGGAGGTAGGCTCAGGGAAAATGACCTTGGAGGGCTTCGAGCAAGTCCTGCTGAGCAAAAATCGTTCTCAAGCGGGCTATTCTGTTCCTGGGCATGCATTGTTCTTGGAGGAAGTACTTTATAATGATTAATGACTAATGATTAATGACTAATGACTAATGATTAATGATTAATGACAACTAACCAATGACAACTGAAAATAGAAATGGATATAGAAAAAATACACCACATTGCGATTATTTGTAGCGATTACGAGCTGTCAAAGCATTTTTACACAGAAATCTTACCTTTTACCATACAGGCTGAACATTATAGAGCAGAAAGACAGTCTTTTAAGTTAGACTTGTGTCTCAATGGGGAATATGTCTTGGAATTGTTCTCCTTTCCTTCGCCCCCTAAGCGTATCAGCCGACCAGAGGCTTGTGGAGGTAGGCATTTGGCTTTGGCTGTGAGAGACTTAGAGGCATCTATCTCTTACTTAGAAAGTCAAAAGGTGGCTTGTGAGGCCATACGCCAAGATGAATACACAGGCAAGCGCTTTACTTTCTTGGAAGACCCCGACGGCTTCCCTATTGAATTATACGAAATATAACTCTTTGAGAACGTGATTACTAAAGAAAGCATAGACAAGGTATATGATGCCATTCGGGTGGAGGAAGTCATAGGCGACTTTATCCAACTCAAGCGTTCTGGCTCTGGCTATAAGGGGTTGAGCCCCTTTACCAATGAGCGTACGCCGAGCTTTTCCGTATCTCCAGCCAAGCAAATATGGAAGGACTTCAGTAGCGGAAAAGGTGGCAATGCCATTGCTTTCCTTATGGAACATGAGCACTTCTCTTATGTAGAGGCCATTCGTTATTTGGCAAAAAAATATAATATAGAGCTGGAGGAAACCCAACAGAATGAGGAGGAGAAAAACAAAGCCAATGAGCGGGAGGGATTGTACTTGGTGAGCGAATTTGCTCGTGATTATTTTCATCAAATTCTCCTAAACTCCGAAGAGGGCAAGGCCTTGGGACTCACTTACTTTAAGGAACGAGGCTTTACCGATGAGACTATAGCTACTTTTCAGCTCGGTTACTCCCTTGATAGCTGGAGTGCGCTGACCGATGAAGCCATAGCCAAGGGAATGAACGTCGCTTATTTAGAAAAAACAGGGCTTACTATTACCACTGAGAAAGGTCGTAAGATAGATCGTTTCAAGGGACGAGTGATGTTCCCCATTCTCTCCATGAGTGGGCGGGTCTTGGGTTTTGGTGGGCGTATCCTCTCCAAGGAAAAGCAAAAAGAAGCCAAATATCTGAACTCTCCTGAGAGCGATATCTATCACAAGAGTAATATATTATATGGTATCTTTCAGGCCAAACCCTTTATTGCCAAGGAAGACAATTGCTACCTTGTAGAAGGCTATACCGATGTGATACAGCTCTACCAGCGCGGTATCAAGAATGTAGTGGCCTCCAGCGGTACAGCCCTCACTCAAGAGCAGATACGTCTTATACGCCGACTTACCCCCAATGTTACCATTCTCTATGATGGAGATGCAGCAGGGCTAAGAGCGGCTATCCGTGGAGTGGATCTGATTCTTGCCGAGGGTATGAATGTACGTATTTGTACCTTTCCCGAAGGAGAAGACCCTGATAGCTTTGCCAAAAGTAATTCCTTAGAAGAAATACAAGCCTATTTCGGCGAACATACACAGGACTTTATCCGCTTTAAGGCCTCTTTGCTCATTGAAGAAGCTCAGGACGACCCTATGAAGCGTGCCGATACCATTCGCAGTATGATAGAGAGTATTTCCAAGATATCCGACCCTATCAAAAGGGAAATCTATGTAAGGGAATGCGCCAAAATCATGGAAATATCCGAGGAGGTACTCTTCGCTTCGCTGGCGCAAATGAATCAGCAACAGCTCTTAAAGGCACAACAAGAGGTGAAGAGAGCGCAAAAGGAAACACCTATGGCTGTGGTGAAAACTCCTGAGCGCCTGCCCCGCATCTTCCATTTGGAGAAGGAGCTGATTAAGTATCTGCTACTCTATGGGCCTAAAGAATGTGTCTTTGAGGACAAATTCATATACTACGATCCTGAGACGGGAGAAGAAAAAGTACAGGAAATCAGCCAAAAAGCAAAGGTGTATGAAAAACTATTCCTCGAACTCCAAGCCGATGAGATAGAACTCTCCACGGCGGAGTTCAAGGAAATATATACTTTCTTTATAGACAAATATCAACATGGCCTTGAGGATATTTCTACCATTATCAATGAGCTTCCTATCTCCATGGCTTCCATTATTGCTACCTTTCAAGCTCAGGAGGAAGAAATCCGCCTACACAACTGGAGAGAGAAAGGAGTGGAGGTGAAACCTAAGGAAGCCGACCTTTCGTATGCAATCAATGGAATTGTACTGAATCTTCGCAAGATACTTATTGACAAGAAGATAGAAGAACTCCGAGCCGAAATTATCCAATTAGAGGCCGAAAAGGGCGATCCCACTTGGGCTATCCAAGAAATAATGGAGTACAATGTACTGAAGAACACTATCTCCCGTCGCTTAGGTTCCAATTAGTCTATGGCTTATAACAGTCTATAGCCTCTAAAATAATCGCGCAAGCCTTTTCAATCTCTTCCTTACTAATGGTCAGTGGTGGAGAGATTCTCACTGCTCTAAGTTCAAAGAGCAACCAAAAGAAGATATACCCTCTTTGGTGTGCATAAAGGATTATGTGATTGGCCAAGTCCTCGCTCTCCATAATAGCGGCTAACATGAGTCCCTTGCCATTGACCGATTTTATCTTAGGGTGCTTGAGGAGCTTGCGGAAAAGCTGTTCCTTCTCAAGAGTTTCCTGTATAAGAGAAGTGGTAAGCAGCTCATTGAGTGTTGCCAAAGAGGCAGCTGCCACTACAGGATTTCCTCCGAAGGTAGTGATGTGAGACATCTTGGGCTTATCGGCCAAAAGGTGCATCAACTCATAAGAAGCCACAAAAGCACCACAAGGCAGTCCGCTGGCCATTCCTTTACCAATGGCTATAATATCGGGTACTACATTATAGTTCTGAAAACCAAAGAGCTTGCCTGTACGACCAAAGCCAGGTTGTATCTCGTCCAAGATAAGCAGGGCACCCACCTCTTGGCAGCGTTGTTTCACCTTTGCCAAGTAGTCATTCTCAGGGGTGATAAAGCCCGCACCTCCTTGAATAGTCTCCAAAACTACTCCTGCGGTTCGGGTGGTAATCTTCTGAAGTTCTGCTTCATTGTTGAACTGAATCCAAGCCACATCGGGTAGGAGCGGACGAAAAGGTTGCTTGCGCAATTCATAGTCCATGATACTAAGCGAGCCTTGTGTATTGCCATGGTAAGCCTTGCGGGCAGCTATAATTTGGGAGCGCCCCGTAGCACGCTTGGCCAGCTTGATACTCCCCTCAATGGCCTCGGTACCTGAATTGACCAAATAAGTTGTTTCCAAAGGTGCGGGTAGATTTTCAGCCAAGCGCTTACAGTAGTCCACCGCTGGTGATTGTGCATACTCTCCATAGACCATTACGTGCATATACTTTGCCGCTTGCTCTTGTATAGCCTTGACCACTTTGGGGTGACAATGGCCTAAGGTACAAGCCGATACTCCCGCTACCAAGTCCAAATAAGCCTTTCCTTGGGTATCATAGATATAAGAGCCTTCAGCACGAGCCACCTCTAATCCCAAGGGGTACAGAGAGGTTGGGGCTTGATAATGTAAAAAGTCTTCTTTCATTTTATGATGCTTTCATTTTCTTGATTCTAAGACGTATATTGCCTTCTAAGAGATATTTCATATATTCAGAGCGAAGGATTTCATAGGCACCTAAGCTCTCCAAGTGTTCGTTATACACTTGGCAATCCAGTAGCAAATAGTCCTTTTCCTTGAGATCTTGCAGAAGAGTATAGAAAGCTACTTTGCTGGCGTTGGACACCTTGGAGAACATACTCTCCCCACAGAAGATGCCATTACCTATATCCACCCCATAGAGTCCGCCTACTAATTTCTTATTCTGCCATACTTCCACCGAGCGAGCCAGCCCCATCTCGTGGAGTTTGGTATATGCTTCCACTATTTCATCACTGATCCAAGTGCCTTGTTGGTCTTTGCGATAGATGTTCTTGCAAGTGGTAATCACTTGGTAGAAGTCTTTGTTAAAGGTTATGTCAAATATTTTTCTATTGAAGATATTGTGCATGCTCTTGTGCATGGTATAATGCTTTGGTACCACTACCATACGCTTTTGGGGAGCCCACCAGAGTATAGGTTCGTCCTCATTATACCAAGGGAATACCCCACTCTTATAAGCCAGCAAAAGACGTGGTATGGAGAGGTCTCCTCCTATGGCAAGTATTCCTGTTTTGTCGGCTTGCTCCACTGGAGGAAAATAAAGATTTTGGGTTAATATGTACATTGATAATGATGATATTAGGGTATATAAGTTTTTAAGAAATATTTCTACTTAAAGAAATACCATATAATACCTAAGCGCACTTTCCAGTCACGATAAGGTTGAGCAGGAGCCGCATAATAGTTGTAATTACCAAGTAAGGCCTCAAGGTGCTCTACCGTAAAGAAGATACGCATAGTTCTTACCTTTGCATTGAGGAAGAAATCAGTCACTGAATAGTTCCCTATCTTCTGATCAGTCTGTACTTGGAAATCAGCCAATAGTGGATTATACTCGTTAGCATAATAGTTAGTAAAATACTTAAAAGTAAGTCCTGTCTGCAAATACATGGCTTTTTTGAACATGTAGGAGCTGAAATAGAGCGTATTGCGGGTGGTGAAGGTAGGGACATTAAAAATGTACTCTCCTTGCTGTAGCACTTGCTGATACATCAGGGTGTTGTCCAAGCCCCAATTACCCAAGCGAAACTCTTTCTCTCCTACCAGTTTCAGGTACTGTATATTACCTGTGTATTGCTGAGGTTTGGGTTGTTTTTTTGTTCCATTGATATTGGTTTTAAGTTCAAAATAAGTATAGTTATTGATATTAGTAATATCCAATGAGAGGTTTCCCCATTGGGAACGGAGACCACCATAGATGGTCTGAATGTTTTCCTTAGAAAAGTCATCAAAGTGATACCAATTATAATTCTTATAATCACTCTGATAGAGTAAAAAGTTAAAGTTAGGTAGCTTGGAAGTGATATTAATCCCTGCAAATAGCTTATTTTGTTCATTAAAGTTGTAAGACAAATCTCCTTGGAGCTTGGTTCCTAATATCTTTCCAATAATCATTTGCTCTCCTTCGGCATTGATATAGAATCCCTTGTAATTCTTTTTCCACTGAAGTCCTAATCCGTAATCGGTTCCCTTTATCTGGTGTGGAATAAAGTTGCCCGATGTATCTATGAAGATCCCTTTGGCAAAATAATTATAAAAATAGGACTTTCCATATACAAATGTTTTGCCCAAATAAGGCAGAGAAAGCTCCGCTCCCAGCTTGTTGGTCAGTGCTCTAAGAGACAGCTTGTCTCGAAGATCCTTAAGGGTAAAGCTCTCCCCAAAGAAGTTATCTGCTGCTACAGCTTTTTGGGTATAATAATAGTTCTCTGTCTGATACTCAAACAAATGCTTCAAGAGTATTTCCGAATCACCATTCTGAGATGGTCTTAGGAAATTATACTGATGTTGCAAGAAATAACGCTTTAGATTCTGCTGAGAAGTTACGTCCGAAAGGGCAATATCCAATCGGGCACGATTGCGAAACTGCTCATCTCCCCCATGGAATTGGTCAGGGTATAGCAATCCCCCATTCTCTTGGCGGTCTATTTCCTCATTGGCATAGTGGGACATCACTAAGTACTTTCCGTTCTTTGACAAATAAGAGAAGCCCGCAAAGAAATTCCCTATAGAGGAGAGGATATTCTTGTAATCTCCCAAAGAACGTAGGGCATTATAACGTACAAAAAGGTTAAATTCAGGCGATAGGTTAGCCGAGAAAAAGGACTGTAACATTTGCCCCTGTGAGAGTCCCGACTTGAATGAAAATTCTGTCATGGGCGTGGGCACTCTGTAGTAGAAGACATCTTCGGCCGATGAAAAATAAAAACTATTTCCTCGCATTCCCAATCGTGGGGAAAGTGCTGTATGCTTAAAATCATACGCCAGTGTCGTATAGGTCTGCCCCATATTCTGGAAAGGTACGTAGGCAAACATATCCTTTCTTACAGGATTTTGCTTATACATTGCCTTGAGCGTAAGGGTGGTATCTATCGTTATGGTATCTCGCGTTATAGAAATATACTTATAATCCTGCGAAGAGAGTATAATACTGTCTTTTTTCTTAGGCAGGGGTCTTATAGATTTGAAACGAATACTATCCTGAGCAATAGCTCCTACGGATAGGAATAAGGCTATAAAGAAAAGTAGTTTTTTGAGCATACTTTTTATTAGTTGTTAGTTGTTAGTGAAGAGTTACTATAGCCGCTCTTCACTTTTCACTCTTCATTCTTTACTTAATTCAGAGATCTTTGATGGAGATTCCACCAGCGCAAAGGGATTTCCCCTTCAAGGGCTTTTTGGTAATCTCGCTCGGTACAAGGCAGCATAAAGGCTCCTTTGGAGGATTCGCTGGGGAGAATCCACCAGCGTCCTGTACGATTGCTTTTATAGAACTCTATAGTGAAATCCTCTAAGAGCACTATGTATTTGGTATAATTCTTATCCTCAATAGTAGGAAACTCTTTGATACGATAGTTGATGCCCTCTATAAAGTACCAAAGCACCTCCCCTACCAGCATCTTTCCTCGTTCGGAGACAGGCGGATTGAAAATGCCCAATACCGAAGTTTGTGAGCTAAGCCCTGCATAACGGCTTATGGTACAGATCTCTCTGGCCGTGAACCCATTGACAAATCCCTTAGGCATATCGGTATCAGAGGCTTGCACCGAGGTCATATCAATACTCACTAGGTCCGTATTGCGCAAAATAGGTTCTACCTGCTCCATATAGCTGGTAATCTCGCCCAAACGGTAGCTTTCAAAGAACATCTTTTGGAGTAAATCAATAGACTCCTGAGGGTTATAATAGGTTTGGTAACCAATATTGGTAAAATGATTCAACTGAGTAGGCGTTTCCATAAGGATACGACTCATATAGCTATCCTCAGCAAAAATCTCATACTCATTGGAAAAGCCAAAGAGCGCATTCACACAGGCAATATTTACCATTTGCTCCATCGTATCAAAAGCGCGATAGAGTGCGTAGGTATTCTCCGCCCCTTCAGCCAAGAGTATAGGTATTATCCCCTGCTTGAGCAAGTGGGTAGTTACTTCTTTTATAGCTACAAAAGTATCTTCTTGGGTGGTTCCTTCGGGAATATTTCCTAAATCGGCCAATGAAATGTCCCAATTACCATAATAAAGGCTATAAAAAGCATCTCTGAATGAGTTTTTCAGAATATTTTCGCTATTAGAGAGTGAGAAAATAGCCACTTGTACCCCTGAGAGGTCTGGTAAGCCTTCTTTTCGGGTATGTTTTCTTATTTTCCCTCCGATGGTTTGGGAAATATATTTCTTTTGAACAAAAAAATCTTCTATAGGATATAAAAAATCTAACACTATTCTAAAAAATTAGGTAGCAGACGAAAAATTGTCCCTCGATTAAATCTTGTGCAAAAATACATATTAAAAACCGTACAATAGTAAAATTAGGAGAGTTTGTGAATAA
>CAJZFM010000034.1 GCA_915070235.1 uncultured Capnocytophaga sp.
TCGCGAACAATTCTTAGTGCAGCCTGCTACCCAAAAGCCTTCTCTTTCCTCTGTAGCCAAAGGAGAAAAACTCACCCTTAGCAAAGACAAAAAGACCATTACCGGAAAAGACTTTTCAGTAACTTTTGATTTCGATAAAGGTACGATAGGCACACTCCGCTATGGTGAGCATACTATTATTGCCAACAGCGACCTAAGTCTCAACGCTTTCCGCGCCTTCACCAATAACGACAACTGGATATACGAACAATGGTTCGAAAAAGGATTGCATAACCTGCATCATAAAGCCATTGCTTCCTCATTGAAACCTAATAAAGAAGGTGGTTATACATTCTATTTTACGGTGGAATCACAAGCGCCTAATGCAGCTAAAATAACAGGTGGTGCCAGCTCAGGAAGGAATAAGATAGAGGAACTTACCCACCAGAAATTTGGTGCAAACGACTTTAAGTTCACTACCAACCAAATTTTTACCGTCTATCCCGACGGCTCTATCGAACTACAAGCTAGCGTGGTGTCTAACGATGCCTCTTTGGTATTGCCACAATTGGGCTATTTACTCAAACTGCCTAAGCAATACGAAAATTTCACCTATTACGGTCGCGGTAAACAAGATAATTATCCCGACCGCAAATCAGGGGCTTTTGTAGGTCTCTACACCGGTAAAGTAGCCGATGAGTTTGTGCCTTTCCCTAAACCACAAGATATGGGGCAACACCAAGAAACCCGCTGGGCAGCTCTTACCAATGCTCAGGGCGCCGGCGCAGTGTTTGTAGGGGCTGAGCCGCTATCGGTAGCAGCTTTGCCTTATAAAGCTATCGATATGACTTTGGCAGGACACCCCTACCAATTACCAGAACCTGACGGCGTGTACTTGCAACTGAACATAGGCAACACAGGTTTGGGCGGACATAGTTGCGGTCCTCGTCCGTTGTTGCGTGACCGTTTGTTAGCAACCCCCCATAATTTCGGTTTCGTCATTCGTCCAGCCAAAGAAGATTTGCAAACCATAACCAATGTAAGAGCAAGCGGTGAGCAACCTCTTTCTATTACTCGTAGCAAAGTAGGGAAAGTATCTATCAGTACAGCCAATACCCTTGCAACTATCTATTACAGTATCAATAATAGCAAAGCACAGAAATACACCCTTCCTTTCGATTTGCCCATCGGAGGTACTGTAAAAGCGTGGTTTGCAGGTAATGAAACTCAGAAATACACCCTTACTTTCGGTAAAGCCGAAAGCACGGCAATGGAAGTGATTTTCGCCAGCAGTGAAGAAGCAGGCGTAGGTGACGCCAAACATTTAGTAGATGGCGACCCCAATACCATTTGGCACTCCGCCTATTCAGTTACTGTAGCCAAACACCCACATTGGGTAGATTTCGATATGGGCAAGGTAGTTAATGTAAAAGGCTTTAGCTTTCAACAGGTGATGTACTACCTTTTGCTTAGGAGCATTGATAGAGTACGAAAACGGATAGGTAGTCAGCGGCCTACCGATTTCAAACCTGCCTAATAGGTCGTCCAAATTCCCTATATGCGATCCGTAGAATACACTGCTCTCATTCTCATAACGGCTGTAAAACACTTCAGCAGTACCTTTGTTTTTCTGTATGCCTGTTGCTACCGAAAAGTTCGCCTCACGGGCTGCGGTGTTGTTCAGCAGATAGTTAGCCGTACTGAGGTCGCCCGAACGTTTTAGGGTACCTTGCATCCGCCACGCCCACGAATGTAGCTTAGGTACAGACCCCTCTACGCTTGCCGTTAGGGTAGTCTTTCTACCGTTAGAAGCAAATGAGGGCAATAACTTACCGTGCAGTCCATCGCCGTAAGGCAGTTTGTTTGGGCTGATGAGTATTACCCCACCCAGTGCATCCGAACCATAGCGAACAGCCTCAGCTCCTTTCACTACGCTTATCTGGTCAGCCACCATAGGGTCTATTTCAGGAGCGTGGTCAGCCCCCCATTGTTGTCCCTCTTGGCGTACCTCGTTGTTGAGTATCAAAATACGATTGCCGTGCAAACCGTGAATCACAGGCTTAGCTATAGTACCCCCCGTTTGTATCATCGAAACACCTGCTACTTGGGTAAGTATTTTAGAAAGTTCCTCTCCTGAATGCTTTAGAAAACCATCTTGCTTGATAACCTGCACCCTATAAGGCAACCTACATTCTATCACAGAAGTATTATGTCCTACCACTGTTACCGCATCTAACTGATTAACAGTCTCTTTCATTACTATCTTGTAAGGTTGAGCGATAGGCAGCGTAAGCGTTACTTCGTAATCGTGATAACCGAGATAAGTAATTTTGATAGGATAAGACCCTTTAGGAGTTTTCTCAATAGCTACTTTGCCGTCAGAGTCCGTTAGATAGTGTTTGCCCATAAAGTGCACCACCGCTCCTGCTAACGGCAATTGTTGAGTATCTTCTACTTGCAGTTGTAAGCGTCCTTGTCCAAAAGCCGAAAATGCACACAACAGTAGCAGAAGAGATAATATCTTTTGCATAAGAATTTAATTTGAAAATTAATTGATTTCTCAATTTGCTAATTGGCAAATTGACTCATTGACAAATTAACAGGCGGTCCTCTTGAAAAGATAGTAAAGACAGTTTGCGGAATGTCTTTTTCAATAAAGAAGAAAATAGTTGAAACGTTCTGCTCCCATAAATGATAAGTAAAGAAAGAAGGAGCAAAGAACTGATGAAGTTGTAGAAAGATACAATCGTGGTGAGTATCTATAGCCGAAAAGTGTGCTTCGTGCTTACATTCACTACCTGTAGCAATAGCGCATAACTCCTTATTTGTGTGGTGGTTATGAAAAAACTCACCCACAGGGAAAGCCACTTTTAGCATACATAGCAGCAACAAAGAGGCAATTAAGCGTATATGTACAGATTTCTTTTGCATCATTCCAACGGCAAAGGTAAAAAATAATTTTTAATTAAGCATTATATATTTAAATTTTGACTGTCTTTTTTTTTCTCTAAGTTTAGGTTAATCATCAAAATCTATATAATTCAACTTGCTAGTTGAAAAGTTAAAAAATAAAAACAACTCCAATGCCCACTTGTCTCACACCTAGCTAATAGCTCATTAAAGATTAATTTTTATCATCTTCAATGTTCCAAAATTTAATATTCTTACTTTTCAAAAAAGTATCAAATAACTTATTTTTTAACAATATTTCCTCTTCAGTAAGATTTCTTACCTCATATTTATTTACAATGATATACCAAGCCCAACTATAAGGCTCATAATGCTCAATAAAACCTATTGCATAATAAGGTTTTGGGTCATTTTCTAAAGTATTAAGTCTTTCAATAAAATCATTACAAAACTCATTATCAGGTACAGTTTCCTTATAAAGATCAGTAATTAATAAACAAATATATTCAAAGTAGATTTGTCTATAAAATTTCTTATGTTTTCCTTGATATGTACTATAACTCACAGGTTCTTCTTTTACTTTATTCATCTATTTTTATTATATAATTCAACTTGCTAGTTGAAAAGTTAAAAAAATAAAAACAACTCCAATGCTTTGCAAAGACAAAATTACATCAATTTTTTGTATCATCGATGATATTTTAAAAGAAATTAATCATTCTGAAGATATTCGCAGAAAAGTATCTGATAGCGAGATTATTACAACAGCATTTATAGCTGCTACCAGTTTCTATGGGAACCATCGTTCAGCTATCAAATTTGTTAAACAATACAATTTGTTCCCCAATATGTTAGAAGAAAGTAGGTTTAATAGACGTTTACATAATCTGGGAAATATACTTTATGAATTATTTCATATAGTAGCCTCTTTTTATAAAGAGATTACTTGTGAAATGAACTATATCATAGACTCGTTTCCTGTTCCTATTTGTCAAAACATTCGTATTAATAGATGTAAAATTGTAAAAGGCAAACAATATAGAGGCTATACAGCAAGTATGCGGTCTTATTTTTATGGGATTAAAGTTCAGTTAGTTACAACAGGAGAAGGCATACCTATTGCGTTTCATTTTACCGTAGGAAAAACGGCAGATGTGAAAGCCTTAGATAAGATCACAGAGATTTTTCCACCAGAGGCAAGACTTTATGGGGATAGTGCTTATACAGATTATCAAATGGAAGATTATCTACTTGAAAATAAATGTGTTGAGTTAAAAACACAACGAAAAAAGAATAGCAAAAGACCTGACTCAGAAAAACAAAGTAGACAGAAGTTAGAGATGAGAAAGCGTGTAGAAGTAGCTATAAGCGATATTAAAAAGATGTTTCCTAGAACAATACATTCTGTTACTTTAAAAGGTTTTTTAATAAAGATTACAATGTATATTTTTGGATTACAGTTATTTAAAATAATCAATAACTAGCAAGTTGAATTATAATAGTTCTTAGTTCTACAAGGTCGGGGTATTGGGTATAATCAAAATGCTTTTTAGCATATTTGTAATAGTTATCCATCGGAAAACTATCCAGTTCTTTAGTGAGCGCCTTAGCAAAATCTTTCCCTTGGTAATAGACTAAAAACTTCAACTTATGAAAGAAGTTCTCATCAAATAAGGTTAAAAACTCTTGTAGAGTAGTTTCAAAGATTTCTTTTGTCCATAGTTGTTTGCTATTGCTTAAAGCCTTTTCAATCAGTTGCCAAGCGCGCGCTTTACAAGAGGCTAAATCCAATGCTTGAGGCAAAGTGCCACTTCCCGCCACCCAAGTGGTATCAAAACTATTAGCAAAACGCAATTTTCCTAAGGTATGTCTTACGGCTTGGTAGTATTGTAAGTCCTTGGCCACCTTTATAAAAAGTGTTTTTACTGCCTCCTCTGTATTAAGCCCATAGTTGTTCTGTTGTTGCTGAAGAAAGTGAAAGAAAGTCTTTGCATCCAACAGATAGTTTTCAATGGTGGTACGATAGCTATAATAGGTTTTTCTATCAATAATAAGGCTTTCTTTTTCAGGAATAGGTTGGTCAAAATCTCTATCCCTAAAGAGAAGATAAAAATCAGAACGTGCATTACCATTTCTCTCTTGGTATTCCATAATAGCATTGGCGCCATATTTCCCTCCAATGGGTTTGATCGTAATGCTAAGGTGTCCGTCAATTACTTTTTCAAGAATATCAAAGTCATGACTCCCCCTTTTTCCTTCACAATATAGGTTGATGATTTTCATTAGCTGAGTTTGATAATTTGGTTTTCCTCAAACATTGTGGTAACATAATCAGAATGCGAGGTGAGTATAAATTGGTTATCGTGTCCTAATTTAGGCAAGGCACGTATAAAGGCCTGTTGCAAGGGTGCATGTAGGTGTAATTCTACCTCGTCAATAATAACAATAGAATTATTGATATTATAACGCGCAAAATCCATCAGGATAGGAAAGATAGCACGCTCGCCAGCCGACATTTCAGAAAGTTCATAATCGTTTTTGCCGTCGTTTAGAAAAAAATCGGGAGCGGTACTCTTTTCATAAATATCAAAACGAGGAGTAGCGCCTACAAATTTCCTATCAGGAAAAACAGTACTATATAATTCTGAAATTTTTTGATAGAAATCAAATTCTCCTGTCTTTAATTCTCTTCCTCTTTCAAGAGCTATATGGAAACTATAGGCATTAGCTAAAAAGGAACGAATAGCATCTAACTGCGAGGTTTCTCCATCAAACATATTGTTCACACTATAAGAAGTGCGCTGTTCGGTATACCAATAGATATTACCTACTTTTTCAAATAATTTACTCTTATCAGCTTCAAAGGCGGTCAGCTGCTTGGCATATTGATAACCTAAAAATTCGTAGTAATCTTTAGTATCTTTGATGAAAGGTTTTTTATTCTCATAGTCAAAGAAAACTTTAACTTCCTTATGTTGGTTAGGAGTATCTAATTTCTTTCCCATTTTTTTAAGTCTTTCAGCATAAAGAACGGTTTCACTGAGCTCTTCTTGTGAAAAGTCAATAGTAGCCTCTACCCTTAGAGGCATACGTCCTCCACTTTGTATAAAACGGTATTCAAAACCACTCCAGTCAATATCCTCTACACTAAGATTACCACGCGTAAGAGGCGCTATCATCATTACAATAGCTTGTAACAAAGAGGTTTTCCCTGTACCATTATTACCGACAATCAGAGTCAGGTCGTTGATTTCTCCGTCTTTATGAAAAGATATTTTTCTATTTGCAAAACGTTTGTAATTGCGAAGTGTAATTTCTTTTATTTTCATACTCTATTTACTATTGAGCTTATAGCGCAGGCAAAAATACGAATTAATTTGTTAATTTACCAATTAATGACTGTGTTCGCCTGTATTGACTAAGGTGGCGTTGATAAAGAAAGCGCCACGGGTGGCGATGAGCTGCTTGGGGTCAAGGGGCTTGACCGGAGCGATGGCTGTATAGCCACTTTCGGAAGCGCCCTTGACAACTTCTACTTTTTCAAAAGAAGTTTCCTTGTCGGAGGTATGGGTTACTAAGAAAATGTAAGACTTGCCTGCGTCCTCCACTATGGCCTCATTGGGTACAGCAGGAGCCGTCTGCTTATCAAGGCTAATAACCCCAGTTACATTCATACCATTGATCAGTCCTTGCTTGTCGCCCTCCACATGGCAATGCACAATGATGCTCTTGCTTTCGTTCTCAAAGGAAGCGGCGATGTTGTACACCTGAGCATCGTACTCATGGGAGGTGTCATTGGTAGGGTTGAAGTGAACCTGTTGTCCTACCTTGATATACGGCAGGTCGCGCTCATAGACTTGCAGGTGTAGGTGCAGGGAACTGTTATCAATCATCTCCACTATGGGTGTGGAAGCATCTACATAGGCACCATTGACGGCATAGACAGCGCTAATATTCCCACTAATGGGTGCTACTACCGAGAGGGTGGATTGCATTCCCTTATCGGAAAGTGTTTTCGGATTCAGCCCCATTAGGCGTATTTGCTGCTCCAGAGCCGCCTTTTCTGTCTGTAGGGTACGCAGCTGGGTGGTAGCGGCTTGTAGATTTTTGCCTGTGCCTGCATTGCCTTCGTAGAGTATCTTTTGTCTGTCCAATTCCTGCTGTGCCAGCTCTATTTGGCTATTGACAGTAAGCAAGCGCTGTTGCTGGAGCAAGAAATCAGGATTGGAGACGGTAGCGATCACCTGCCCCTTATGCACATAAGCACCTATTTCCACCTTCACACTCTGGATAATACCTGCATATACCGTAGAGACCTTGGCCTGATGGTCGGCAGGGACACTGAGCACACCATTGGCCTTGAGGGTGGCGGTGAGGGCTTTTTCTTCTATATGTCCCAGGCGAATATCCACGGTTTTGATTTGAGTCTGTGTCAGAGTGGTGAGGTTTCCCCCTTCGTGGTGGTGCTCTTCGGCTTCTTCCTCGTGGGAGGGTTTATGAGCCGTTGTATTATTTTGGCAACTCCATAGGGAAAGACCTATGAGCATCAGGGCAATTTTTATACTATATTTTTTCATTTGTTTTACTGGTTTAGAAGGGATTGTATTTCTATTACTTTTTGGTTAAGTGCCTCTATACTTTCTAAGTAAGATAGGCGGGTATCTACAGCAGTCTGTAGGGTGTAAAGGTACTCCACATAGCTGATTTCTCCAGCGCTATAGCCCAGTTGGTTCGCCTTGACAATACGCTCGGCTTCGGGGAGGGCTTCGTTTTTGTAGAACTGGTACTTTTGCTCATACAGCTGGTACTCTTCCTGAAGATTCACCCAGCGGGTTTTAAGTTCCTTTTCCGCTTGGTGGGCTTCTTCTAAAGCCGCCTGCTTCTGGTGTTCATAGGTTTTTGCTTTGCTGCGAGTAGCGGTAAAGATAGGCAGAGACAGCCCAATAGAAACAGCATGGAAGCGCTTATGAATGTCCGCATAGGTCTCTACCCCACCTATGGTCTGCATACCGATGAGGGACTGGTTGGTATAGCCCAGTGTAAGGTCAGGCCAGGCCTGCGCACGCTCTAAGCGCTGGGCACGCATGGCGATGATGGCCTGCAAATAGTTCAGATGTACTAAGGGGTGCAAAGAGGGCTCAGGATTCGCTACTTCGGTTAGTAATAAAGGTTCATATTCCGTCTGTTGGACCACTTGGAAGTTCTCATCAGCTTGTACAAGGGTATATAGGTTGCGATAGGCCGCTTGCTGTGCCAACTGGTTTTGCCTAAGCAGTAGGGTGATTTCCCCTTTTTTCACCTGAGCGGTATTGATATCAATCTTTTTGGTATCGCCTGCTTTGAAGCGTACTTCAGCGATGCGGATAAAATCGCTAAAGAGGCTATCGAGCTGCAAGAGCTGTTGTTGCTTAAAGGCCAAGTACTGCAATTGCTGGTACTGGGTACGCACCTGCCTGAGAAGTTCGTTCTGCTCAAGGGCTAATTGTCCTTTTTGCCATTGCGTTTCCGCCTGATAGAGGCCTTTGCGAGCGGCAAATACAGTAGGGAAAGGAATGGACTGTGAGATGGCCACCGAGAGGTCTTTTTCGGGACTGCTATACTGGCCATACTGTGCAGTCAGGTCTGTTTTGGGTAGCTCCCATGCAGTATGCTCTTTGGCTGTTGCCTCTTGGAGTTTGGCCTGTGCTGCCCTAATCGCTCCATTGTTCTTGAGGGCTATTTGCTCTATTTCAGCCATGGTATATTGCCTTTGAGCTTGCAGGGCAATCGGGCTAAGGAGCAATACCGCTAAGGCAAGCCCTTTGGTCGCCTTACGCCAAGGCCAACGGAGGGTACTATTAAAGGACAAATATAGCAGAGGCAAGACAAAGAGCGTTAGGAAGGTAGCCGATACCAAGCCACCAATAACCACTGTAGCTAAGGGGCGTTGTACTTCTGCCCCTGCGCCTTGGCTTAGCGCCATAGGCAGGAAGCCAAGGCTGGCTACCATGGCGGTCATCAGCACAGGGCGTAGCCGCATTTCGGTGCCTGTAATCACCCTATGTAGCAGGTTGGACATACCCTCTTTTTTAAGGGTGTTAAAAGTACCAATAAGTACAATCCCGTTGAGCACCGCCACACCGAAGAGTGCAATAAAGCCAATGCCCGCACTGATACTAAAGGGCATTCCCCGAAGGAGCAAGGCCAATACACCTCCTATGGCACTCATAGGAATGGCACTGAAGATAAGCAAGGCCTGTCCCACCGAGTGGAAAGCCAAGTAAAGCAAAAAGAAAATAAGCAGCAAGGCCACGGGAACGGCCACCAAGAGCCTATTGGTAGCCTGTTGGAGGTTCTCAAACTGACCTCCATAGGTAAAGTAATAGCCCGTGGGGAGCTTGACCTCCTTGAGTTTCTGCTGTATATTGCCCACTACGCTCTGCACATCGCGGCCTTGCACATTGAACCCTATGACGATACGGCGCTTACCTGCCTCACGGCTGATTTGGGCAGGACCCAACTCATACTTAATAGAGGCTATTTGGCTCATGGGAATCTGTCCGTTCTGGGTGGCCACCATCATATTCTGTACATCGTCAATTCCTGTACGGTAGAGGCTATCGAGGCGTACTACCAGATCAAAACGGCGTTCGTTCTCGAAGATCACTCCCGCACTCTTACCTGCAAAGGCTGTGCTAAGCACCTCATTGACCTGCTGGACGGAAAGCCCATAGTTGGCCAAGCGCAGGCGATCGTAAGTAACGCTAATCTGGGGAAGGCCTGTTACCTTTTCCACCTGTGGGGAGGTCGCCCCCTCTACTTTCTGAATCAGTTGGCTTACCTTCTGGGCATAGAGGGCAAGGGTATCCATATTCTCCCCGAAGATCTTGACTGCCACATCTTGTCTGATACCTGTCATTAGTTCGTTAAAACGCATCTGAATCGGTTGGTTTTTCTCAAAGAAGACCCCCGGTATATCCTTAAGGCGCTCAATAATAGCGTCGCCCAGCTGATCAAAAGAGCGGCCGCTTTTCCATTCGTTCTGTGGCTTAAGTACGATTACTAAGTCGGAAGTCTCTAAGGGCATAGGGTCGGTAGGCACTTCGGCAGAGCCCGTTTTACCGATAACCATTTTGACCTCCTGAAACTCACGAATGAGGCGAGAGGCCTGCATGGAAGTCTCCAAGCTTTGGCTAAGCGATGTCCCTTGTGGCAGGATACAGTGGAAGGCAAAATCACCTTCCTGCAGCTGAGGGATAAACTCGCCCCCCATACGGCTAAAAATACCTGCCGAAAGCAAAAATAGCCCCACAGCACTGCCTATTACCCAACCTCTTAAGCGGATAGAGCGAGAGAAAAGCGGTTGGTAATGGCTGTTAAGCCAAGCGATCATTCTGTCAGAGAAAGTGCGCTTGTGGTGCTGCTGTTTCGGCAAGAGCCAAGCACTCATGGCAGGAATATAGGTCAGGGAGAGCAACAAAGCCCCTAAGATAGCAAAAACTACTGTCTCGGCCATAGGGCGGAACATCTTGCCCTCCACTCCGACCAAGGTAAGGATAGGGATATACACCATAAGGATAATAATCTCACCAAAGGCGGCACTGCTGCGGATCTTGGAAGCGGAGTGATACACTTCATCATCCATTTGAGCCTGAGTGAGCCTTGTGGTGGTTTTGCGCAAAGATAGATGGTGCATGACAGCCTCCACCACTATGACCGAACCATCTACAATGATACCAAAGTCTATAGCGCCCAAGCTCATCAGGTTGGCACTTACTCCAAAGAGCTGCATCATACCCAAGGCAAAGAGCAGGGAGAGCGGAATGGCTGTGGCCACAATCAGCCCTGCACGCAAGTTGCCCAAGAAAAGCACCAAGACAAAGATGACAATTAGGGCACCCTCTAAGAGGTTTTTCTCTACCGTATGGATTGCCCGCTGTACCAAGTCGGTGCGGTCTAAGAAAGGTTCTATGACAATATCCTCAGGGAGAGACTGCTGTATGGTAGGGAGTTTTTCCTTGATACGGCTAACTACCTGGTGGCTGTTTTCGCCCTTGAGCATCATCACTACTCCGCCGACGGCATCCACCTCGCCATTGTAGGTCAGTGCTCCATAGCGAATAGCACTGCCTAAGCGTAGTTCGGCTACATCCTTGATGAAAAGCGGAGGGTTGTGCTTGCCAATGGCAATATTGCCCACATCCATGAGGGAGGTAGCCACACCTATTCCACGGATAAAGTAGGCATTGGGGCGCTTATCAATATAAGCGCCACCCGTGTTTTGGTTGTTCTGCTCCAAGGCAGTGAAGATATCACTGACACTCACCCCCATGGCACGGAGGCGGTTGGGGTCAATAACCACCTCGTACTGCTTGAGTTCGCCCCCGAAGCTATTGATTTCGGCTATGCCCTTGGTACCATATAGCTGGCGTGCGACAATCCACTCCTGCATGGTGCGGAGGTCTTTGGCCGAATATTTGTTCTTGCTCTCCTTGGTGGGACGAATAATATACTGATATACCTCGCCCAGTCCTGTACTCACGGGGGAGAGTTCGGGGGTGCCTATGCCAGCGGGAATTTGCTCTTGGGCTTCCTTGAGCTTCTCACTGACCAACTGGCGAGCAAAATAGATGTCCATATCCTCCGTAAAAACGGCCGTAATGACCGAGAGACCAAAGCGGGAAATACTACGAGTCTCCTCCAGTCCAGGGATATTGGCAATGGCCTGCTCAATAGGGAAAGTAACGAGTTGTTCTACCTCCTGTGAGGCCAAGGTAGGGGTGGAGGTGATGATCTGAACCTGATTGTTGGTAATATCGGGTACGGCATCTATAGGGAGTTTTGTAGCGCTCCATACGCCCCATAGGATAAGGACGAGGGTCATCAGAGCTACAAAAATCTTGTTTCTGATACTGAAAAGAATGATTTTATCTAACACCTTTAATAATGATTAATGGTTAATGATTAATGATTTAAGTTTCACAAACTTTATAATTTACTGATCCTCAAAACCTCCCCTCACATACCCAGCTGTGGGCACTCACTGGCTATCCCCCTCAAAGTAGGGTTGTTACAAAGTTCTATAAATAACAAACTCCCACGGATTTCACGGATTTTCACGGATAAAAAGGTTATTATTTTTGAGTATAGCGTTGAGATTTTTACAGATAAATAAGGCCTTCGGCCTTATAATAATCCGTGAATATCGTAGGAGCACGATTACACAAACATAGAAAATCTGTGAAATCCGTAAAAATCCGTGGGCGACTTTTCTCTTTTGTAAGAGATAAATTTCAAAAGAACAGCCTATAATAAGACTTTATAACAACCCTACC
>CAJZFM010000035.1 GCA_915070235.1 uncultured Capnocytophaga sp.
GCAGCTTCCATAATGGCATCAGCCGCAAATGCAGGTGGTACAAAGATAATAGAAGTATCCGCCCCTACTTTCTTTACCGCCTCTTTTACAGAGTTGAAAACAGGCTTTCCTAAGTGTGTTTGTCCTCCTTTGTTCGGAGTTACCCCTCCTACTACATTGGTTCCATATTGAATCATTTGCTCCGCATGGAAAGTTCCTTCACTCCCTGTAAAACCTTGTACAAGGATTTTTGAATTCTTATTTACTAATACACTCATTGGTTTGAATTTTTTAGAGCACAAAGTTACTTATTTTTTTTCAAATTTCCAAGAAAAAACGAAATAATGTTCAATGATTAATGATTAATGCCATTAATCATTGTTGGCATTAATCATTAATCATTGTTGCATTAATCATTATTTTTGTATCTTTGCCCTCTCAAACCATTACAATGAAACATATAGAAGCAATCGGGAGGTATTTCCTGATGTTATACGAAATATTCCGCAAGCGTACCAAGTGGTCTATTACTAAAAAACTCATTCTCAAAGAGATAGAGGATCTTATGTACGGCTCATTGGGAATCATTGCCTTTATCTCTCTCTTCGTAGGAGCGGTAATTGCTATACAAATGGCACTGAATATTGACAATCCTCTGATTCCTAAAAGCCTTATCGGTTTCGCTACCCGACAAACATTTATTCTGGAGTTTGCTCCTACTTTTACCTCTATCATTGTAGCGGGTAAGGTGGGATCGTTTATTACCTCCAGTATAGGTACCATGCGGGTAACCGAGCAGATTGACGCGCTGGATATCATGGGGGTCAATTCGCTTAACTACCTGATATTCCCCAAGATAATTGCTCTTATGCTCTATCCTTTTGCCATTTGTATGTCCATGGCCTTAGGAATATACGGGGGATATATCGCCACCACTGTAGGGCACTATGCTACCTCGGCCGAGTTCTTAGAGGGGATTAGGCTTCAGTTCCGCCCCTTTGACATCACCTATGCGCTGATCAAGAGTGTGATCTTTGCCTTCGTCTTAGCTACTATCCCTGCCTATCATGGGTATTATATGAAGGGGGGCGCTTTGGACGTAGGAAAGGCCAGCACCGTCTCTTTCGTATGGACAAGTGTAGCCATCATTGTCATTGATTTTATCATTACCCAAATCCTGCTTACGTAATATGATTGAAGTTCAAGATATTAAAAAATCCTTTGACGGAGTAGAGGTTCTCAAAGGAATTTCCGCTACTTTCCACAAGGGAAAAACCAACCTGATTATCGGACAAAGTGGCTCAGGAAAGACGGTCTTTCTCAAGACCCTTTTGGGCTTGTTTGTACCCGATAGCGGACACATCATCTACGATGGGATCAGGTACAACGACATGAATAAGGAGCAGCGCCGCAAGCTCCGCCAAGAAATGGGCATGGTCTTTCAGGGCAGCGCTCTCTTTGACTCCATGACAGTGGAGGAGAACGTGATGTTCCCCCTACAAATGTTCTCCAAGCTCTCGGCTGCGGAGATGAAAGATCGGGTGGATTTTGTATTGGAGAAAGTCAATTTGGTCAATGCTCATCACAAGAAACCCTCAGAGATCTCTGGGGGTATGCAAAAGCGTGTGGCCATTGCCCGCGCAGTGGTCAATGAACCCAAATATCTCTTCTGTGACGAACCTAACTCGGGTCTTGACCCTAAAACGTCCATAGTGATTGATAACCTTATTCACACTGTTACCGAAGAGTTCAACATCACCACCATTATCAACACCCATGATATGAACTCCGTAATGGAGATAGGCGAGCAGATTATCTTCCTCAAAAATGGCTACAAAGAGTGGGAAGGTAGCAAAGATACTATCTTCAAAACAGATAATAAAGCCGTTACCGACTTCGTATACTCCTCCGAGTTGTTTAAAAAAGTAAGGAAGATGTACTTAGAAAGTGAATAATGAATAATGAAAAGTGAATAGTTTTTCACTATTCACTTTTCACTAATGCTTTGTACGCTTCTTCGCTCATCAGTTCGTCCCACTGCTGGGGGTGAGTGGGTTTTATTTGGAGGATCCAAGCCTCATAAGGTGCTTTATTGATTTGTTCAGGCTTACGAATAAGTTCCTTGTTGAAGGCTACAATCTCCCCAGAGACAGGCATATAGAGGTCTGATAGGGTTTTGACAGCCTCTATAGTACCAAAGATTTGGTCTTTTTCAAGGGTCTGCCCCTGGGTTTCTACCTCTACATATACAATATCACTGAGTTGCTGCTGTGCAAAATCAGTAATACCTGCATAAAACACCTCTCCTTCTTTTCGCACCCATAAGTGCTCTGGTGTAAAACGATAATTTTCCATAATTATTAGTGAATAATTAAAAGTGAATAGTGAAAAGTTTTTCACTTCATTTGTTGTTTATATATTTTTTCAGCATCGCATAGGACGCTACTATGATGATACAAAAGTAACCAGAGCGCGTAAGTCCGGTAGTTAGCAGGGTTTTCAGTTCAAAATGAGGCAGTTCCCCCGTGTAATAATAATAAAAATACCCCATATCACTTATAGTGGCTAAAAAGAGCAAACAGCCATAGAATAGAAAGTAAAAAGCATAATTGTCTTTCTTTATCGCCCTAAAGAGCAGTAGCAGCAAGAAAAATATAGCCCCTAAAGACACAAAAGTAAATTGGTATTCTACAAATCGTACCATAGCTTCCTGCCTATTGGCCATGGACAAAGAGGAGCAGAGCATCATCAGTTCAAAAGCCAACAAAAATTGGAGGCTATAGGTCAAGTATCTTTTTAAGTAATGCCTATTGTCTTTCATAATCATGGTTTTTACAAATTATAGCTTGCCACTCACATACTTCTTTAGTATAAAAAAAGATGAGACTATATAAACAGAGATGATACCCGCATCTAAGCCCCTGCTGAGAAACAGCTGGATAATCTCCTCCTTGTAAGAAAGAAAATCATTCCAAATATGGTTTGTCCCCTCCTCCCTTGCTATTATTAAGGACAGCTTCATATACTTATAGATGACAAAAATCGCAGCCGACAAAAGGTGAAAACAAGTATAGAACAAGGCGTAAAACCCATAGCTATCTTTCTTTTTTTGCTCTAATAACAACAGCAAGACAAAGAATACAATACATGAAATCACATCTATACTTTCACAGGGTATCTTTTCTAAAAAATTCTCTATGGTCAAAAGATAAAAAATAGGAATAGAGAAAACAAATTTGCTAATGACGACAAATAAGATACTATAAAGAAAGTATCTTACTCCCTTATAGGTTATGTTTTTCATATTTATATAACAAAGTGCTTATTACTTCACGCGACGGCTTACTTTCTTTGCTATTTGCAATATAGGCCAATACACCACGCACATCAGTGGCAGAAAAAGGAACAACCATATACCATCCTGCCCTGCACAAGGAGGGTAATCGCCTATAAAGTCTCTTACAAAGCGCTCCATCCAATTACATAACACACAGAATAGGAAAGGTATCCCCACCACATCCCAAAAGGTATAGTTACGTTGGCGTAGGTAATACAGATGTACAACGATCACTATACTAATTAGAACGAGTCCCAGCCCTATAGGCCCTATATCTAACAGAAATTGCTCAGTGGAAGTAAGCCGCTTATTAAAATACCAATATAATCCTTGTTCCATGTCCTTATGGGTAGCCTGCCAAAGATAGGTGTTTTCACCCTTATCTAAGCATTTCTCCATAGAGGTATTGATAAGGCGTAACCCATTATCTATCTGCATAGCTACTGTTGTACGGGGATAGTTCTTATTCTCTCCTTCAGCAGGCAGGTATCTCAAAGAAAAATTATTCAAAAAGTCATATCCTCCTCTGTCCAATGCTGCCTCATACTGGGTTTCTATACTATTCTCTCCCTTTTTAAGATTTGCCTGAAAATACACCACATCGTTCAATTCTCTGATGGGGACGGTATAGTACTGGGCAAACTTGACTCTATAATACACATAGGAAGAATCTATACTACTCCCCTCTCGCAAAAGGAAAGAATAGTCCTTGGCTGGATCTAAGGGCGTAGGAGTTATTAGCTCCCCATTGACTCTTATCTGTCCTCTTTGTTGCACACTATCCGAGGCTACAAAAAAGAAAGTCTCTTGTCTGTCCTGCTCCGCCTCTATCTTATAGCGGCAAGAAAGTGCTGCATATTGGTTATCAGGATAGAGCTCCCCTTGCTTGTCAAAGGGGCGTATCTGTAGTTCTTCCTCTACAATCTGGCAACCCTCCTGCTCCTTTGGCATACTCAAAGCACTAAAAACAGCATCATGGTTTATATACCAATGACAAGGCATGGTACAACCCACCAGCAGCAAACACAGAAAGATGAGTTTTAAGTTCTGAATTTTGAGTTTTGAGTTCCTCATCAGTGGTTAGTTAATAACGAAAAGTGAATAATAAATAGTAAGACACTTTTCTCTATTCATTATTCACTTTTCACTTTCTTATTTCCAGTCTTTCTTCTTAGAGGTCTTCCCTATACCTGAGTTAAAGCTATTGGTGGGGTCAAGCTCTTTATAGAAGTTCTTAAGAGAATCCTTGGCGTGGTATAGGTGGCCGACATTGTGTTCGGCTGGGTATTCTGCGCCACGTTTGTCAAGTATCTTAAGCATCTCTTCCTCTATCTCCTCGCAGTTATAGCCCTTCTTAATCACATAATCTTGGTGGAATACATGGCACATAAAGTGTCCGTAGTAGAGCTTATGGAGGATTTTGTTATCTATCTCTGGGGGAAGTTGTTCAAACCAGTCTTCTTCATTACGCTTAAGGGCAATGTCCAAGGCTACGATATCCTCTACTTCCTTCTCATGTACCGAGCGGTAACGAATCGCTGCTGAAGCCACTGCAAAGCGCAGGAGCATAGCCGCTTGGGCAAGTTTTGGATCACATTCGAAATAAGCCCCTTTGCTCTTGTCGGCAAAATATTCTTTGAGGTATTCGCGGGCTTCTTCTACTCCCTTGCCGCCCATCTTGAGAATGAGGTGATGCTCATATTGGTTTCGGTAATCCCACATGATTTGGGGTAGGTGTTGAGGCATGAGTTTGGAGGTGCCTTGGAGGAACTTTTCGCTAAAGTGGTGGGGCATGAAAGGTATTTTCTTAGCCACACGATCTGCCCATGCCTTCAGCGCAAAGAGTTTTGGCAGGTATTCCGTACCTACATGCTTGATATACCAGAAAGTATCCTTACCATACTTAGCCGCAATATCAAAGGCAGTACGGTGAATATATTCGCCTGAGATAGGAATCTGCTCGAAGGAGCCAAGCATGTGTCGGCGTAGTTCAGTGAGTACTTTGGTGTCATTGGTACCTATGTAGAATACAGCTGTCTGTTTCTCTGCTGGGAAGGTATCCACACGTACGGCAAAGACGGCGAGGCGTCCTGCACTTCCTGAAGCCTCATATAAGCGGGCAGGGTCAGCATTGAATCGGGCAGGGGTATCGGCATCTATCTGGCGTACATGGTTGCAGTAGTCATGGTCATGTCCCTTTTTCTCAGTCTGTTGTATATCTTTCTTCTGGTACTTGCCTTCCTGTAGGTTGGTGAGTATCTCCTGTGGGGTAGTACCTAGGTCTATCCCTAAGTGATTGATAAGTTCCAACTTACCCTCGGCATTGCGCTGTGCATAGAGTGCCATCTCGGTATAGGCAGGGCCGCGCTGTACGAGCGAACCGCCTGAGTTGTTACACACCCCTCCAATCACCGAAGCGCCTATACAAGAGGAACCAATCACTGAGTGGGGTTCACGTCCGTAAGGCTTGAGCTCTTCCTCCAAGTGGTTCAGGGTAGAGCCTGGTAGGCAAACCGCCTGAGCTCCATCAAGAATCAGCTGGATATTGTCATTGCGCATGGTGTTGATAATCACCACATCGCGGTCGTAGTCATTCCCAAAGGGGTTGGAACCACCTGTAATCCCTGTATTGGCAGCTTGGGAGATCACTATCACATCGGCCTCCACACAAGCCTCCAAGACCTGCCATTGCTCCCAGAGGGTAGCAGGGCGTACTACGGCCAAGGCATTCCCTGTCCCAAAGCGGTAACCTGTACGATAGCGTTCGGTCTGCCCTGGGTCCGTCATTACATATTTTGCACCCACTATCTGGCGCAGTTTTTCTAATAAATTTTGTGTATTCACGGGATCAGTTTTTAGTTTTTAGTTTTAAGTTTTAAGTTCTAAGTTTTGAGCCAATAAGCGTTTTTCACTCTTCACTTTTCACTTTTTCACTCCTTTTTTAAGCCACTCCTTATACGTCTCCACATCCACATATTGCACAGGGGTGGAGAGCAGTTCAGCATCAGGGGAGAGTAGCACATAATAAGGCTGGGAGGCCGAAGAAAAATTCACCTCTTGGAAGGTCGCCCACTTATCACCTATGGTCTTAATGTATTCTACACGGCCATTGCGGTGTTTGAAATCAAATTGTTTGTCCTTGGGTAGCTCCTCTTTGTCATCTACATAGAGGGAGATAAGGACATAATGCTGCATGAGCTTTTTCACCTCTGGGTCTGTCCATACATGCTCTTCCATTTTGCGGCAATTCACACATGCCCAACCTGTAAAGTCCAGCATCACGGGCATATTATGTGCCTTGGCATAGGCCATACCCTCGTAATAGTCTTTGAAAACTACTTGCTCACTCTTTTGCTCCTTATGGAAAAACGCATAGGACTCTGGCGGTGGGAATCCGCTAAGCAGTCTTAGACTATTCTTTCCGAAAAGTCCTAAGAGCAGATATACAGAAAAAGCAGCTGAAAGTACCCCTATAAGCAAACGCCCTTTGGAATATTGCTTCAGTGGCTTGCGTGGCTCATCGTGTGGAAAACGGATAAACCCGAACAGATATAGGGTAAGCAAGGCAAAAAGCAAGAGCCATAGCCCTACGAATACCTCACGCTTGAGCAGTCCCCAGTGTTGTACCAGATCGGCATTGGAAAGGAACTTAAGGGCAAAGGCCAGTTCCAAGAAGCCCAAAAATACCTTGGCGGTGGTCATCCAACCTCCTGATTTTGGCAAAGAGTTGAGCCAAGAAGGGAAAAGGGCAAAGAGGACAAAAGGCAAAGCCAACGATAGCCCAAAACCTGCCATACCTAAGGTAAGCTGGATAGCCCCTCCCGAGGAGAGCGAACCTGCTAAGAGCGAACCCAAGATAGGCCCTGTACAAGAGAACGATACTATGGCTAAGGTCAGTGCCATAAAGAAGATGCCTATAATACCGCCCACATTGGAGGCATTGTCCATCTTATTCCCCCATGAGGAAGGCAAGGTGATTTCGTAGAAGCCAAAGAATGAAAAGGCGAAAATAACAAAAATCACAAAGAAAGCCACATTGAGCCATACATTGGTGGAAATGGTATTGAGTATCTCAGGGTCTATATTGTCTAAGAAGTGGAAAGGTATGCTCAAAAGAACATAGATGAGCAATATAAAGAAGCCATACAAGATCGCATTAAAGACACCTTTCTTACGCGTTTTGCTTTGCTTGGTAAAGAAAGAAACCGTAAGGGGAATCATCGGGAATACACAAGGGGTAAGTAGGGCGATGAAGCCTCCCAAAAAGCCTAAGATAAAGACCATCCAATTGGATTCTTTTTGAGTCTCTCCTATGAGTTCCTTATTCTTAAGGGGAATCTCCAATTGCTTGGCCATATCCTCACTGCGGGCATCTACCTGCTTTTGTTCCACTTGGGCTACAGAACCGTCAAGGGAGAAAACGAAATCTTCCTTGAGGTTGATACACACATCTATACATGCTTGGCAGAAGATATTTCCTTTGATATGTTTTACATTGGGATCAGTGAGTTTTACCTTTTGGGTGATCTTTATCTCTTTCTCAAAAAAGAGTTCATCTACCCCAAAGACATCATTGAAGGCCTTATGTAGGCCTTCTTCCTTAGAATCGCCTACCAGCTCTATCCCTTCAGTTGTATAGGTGATGACCATCGGCAGGGCGCCTCCCTTAGGGTTGTTCTGCGAATATACATGCCACTTAGGGGCTATTTTCCCCTTGAAGGTCAGTAGGTATTCCCCCTCGGAAAGCCTCTCTTGAGAGAATGTCCATACCACTGGATTCTCATCCTGCTGTCCTCCACCGAAGGACGGCTGAAAGTTGATTTGCGCACCAGCAAAAGCCACTGCCCATAGTGCTATAAAGAATGCAAATATTTTTTTGTTCATATCTTGAGTTTATTCAAACGTTAAGTTGATCATCACCGCTCTGGTATAGATACTCCTTAGATTACCTGTCCAAGGGCTATTGGGATCATTGTCGTGTATGAGCTCGTTATTGATAGAAAACAGCCCGCGTATGGAGGGGGTAAAGCGAAAATGGGGCGTATAGAGGTCTATCCCAAAACCGAGTTCGTAAAAGAATATAGTGGGGTTTACCCTGAACTTCCCTTCTACATTGTCCTCTCTGGATTTGTTATTGGCACTCAGATTCAGTGTCATAGAAGCCCCTGCTGTTACATAGGGCTTGAAGTTGTCCCAGCGCTTAGACCCGTACTTGAGCAGCACAGGGATATAGATATAGGTGGAGGCTACCTCCCTATAGCGCGAACGCTCTTGTACAAACCCTGGGAAGTCTAACTGCCGCTTGTTATAAATCAACCCTGGCTCAAAACGCGCACTAAGGTGATCCACCAAGCGCAAATCTCCTGTCAGTCCTACATTGAACCCGTAAGATTTTTGGGTCTGTATGTCTGTTTTATTCACGTTATTGTAGTCAAACCTCTCATAGTCCATACGGAAATCCATGGTATTTAGCCCAAAATAGTAGCCCCATTGGAATTTCTGGTAATCAAAATCCTCCAAGTGTATAATCGGCTGGGCTATTGCCAAAGAAGGTAGTAAAAATATAAATAGTAGTATTCTTTTCATAATCTCTTATTTATCAGCTACATATATAGTAGCTACCCCTAAGAATTGCGGATAGAACTTAACTCGTGAGAAACCTATTTCTCTCTCTAATATATCGGCCAACTGCTTCCCAAAAGGAAACTTCGCCGCTGATTCCGATAGGTAGGCATAGGCATTCTGGTTCTTGGCCAGTAGCTTGCCCATTAGGGGTACGACAAACTTGGTATAGAATTTATACCCCTGCTTATAGGGAAAGCGGGTAGGTACCGAGGTTTCCAGAATGACCAACCTGCCTTCTGGGCGCAACACACGTCTAAGCTCGGAAAGTCCCTTTTGCAGGTTCTCAAAATTGCGCACTCCAAAGGATACTGTTACTGCATCAAAACTGCCATCAGCAAAGGGTAGATGCTCGCTATCGGCCAGCTGCATCGTGATACGCTCCGACAGACCCAGCGCCTTGACCTTCTGCTCCCCTACCGAGAGCATACCTTGGGATATATCCACCCCTGTGATATGTGCGCCCGCTATCTTGGAGAGTTCTATGGCCAAATCGCCCGTTCCTGTAGCCACATCAAGAATTGTGCCAGCCTTCACCTCTGCCACTTTTTCCCTGACACGCCTGCGCCAAGTGATGTCCATCCGCAGGGTCATCACACGATTCAGCCCATCGTAGGAGGGAGAGATGGTGTCAAACATCTCTTGTACTTGTTCTTTCTTCCCCTTATCCGAATGCTTATCAGGGGTTACTATCTCTGCTTGCATGCGTTCTATTTGAGGTGCAAAGATACAAATAAATAATGACAAGTGACTAATGACTAGTGACAAATATCATTCAAAAATGATTCGTCACTTATCATTAGTCACTTGTCACTAGCCGTTAGTCACTTGTCACTCGTCACTATTGATAGATATTTCCGAAGCGGAGACCTACAAAAGCGTTGAGTTCTTTAGAGGAGCCTATGAGGTTACCAAAGACACTACGAGAACCAAAGATTAGTGGGCCTACATGAAGTGCTACCCCTGTATTGAAGCCTGATATTTCGTTATAGCTAATAGGCAAGAATGCCCCGAATACACCATTGCCCCAGTGTGTTTCATAGCGTGGAGTAAGTACGAAGTCATTAGCATAATGTGCATTGTACTCGTTCTTTGACACCATATTGAGTTGGCTGGAAAGATTAACATAGAATCCATCTACGAAACGGTAATCTAAATTGATATTCAAGGTAGTAGGCAAAGAAGATTTGAAAGAAGTGCCTCCAAGTTTTTCAGGTCGTGGAACTGCATCCAAAGACTTTTGAACATCGTTAAGGTTGATATCTTGATTTACCAAGTTATAGCGATAGGACTTGTTATTAGTCTCATAGCTAAGCCTTCCTAAGTCAAGCAAAGCAACTCCTACTTTAAAGCGGTAAGGAATATGTCCGTCACAGTTAGGACAACCATCTTCACTATATTCGTAGATTACACCCAAGTCAGCTGCTACGGTAGAGGCAGAAGTAGCAAAGAAGTCTGGTGAGCCAAGCACGTCCAAGCCGCCACTTCTCACTTCAGCATCAGCATTTTTTACGTGGAGTATAGGATCACCTTTGACATCTTTACCCAATGAAAAGTTATTAGCATTCGCTCCTTTGATTCCCATATAGAAGCTACCAGTACCTTGTACAAGTTTCACTCCTGCACCCAAGCGGATAATGTTGTAACCATCGTTCATGAGAGTATAGCTCCATACTGCCCCTATTTCTCTAAAGGCATTGGCCAATACATTCATATCGGAAACACCTCTCAATTCCTTATAACTTCCCAAGTTACTGGAAAGATTCATATTCTTAGCATCCATGATTGCCTGTAGTACATTAGCATCAATACCAGTGGTGCCTCCCATAACACGTAAGCGAGATACAAGCCCTACTGCGTGTTCTTTATTGATACGTACAATAAAGGATGGCCCCAATACATCAGCATTAATCCTTGCATCAATAGCTTTGGAATTGGCTAAGTTGTCCGTAAATTTCTTGAAAGAGTTTTCCAAGTCAAAGGAAAAGCCCATCTCATTGTTGCCTAAGTTGGCATCTACAGCCAAGAGATTCACGTCCCAAGGGCGCGCCCATAGCGCATGCGCTGGGTTAGAAATGGTGGAGAGTGCTCCACCGTAGGTACTCGTTCTAAGCCCTGCAAAGGACTGTTGCGCCATACCCTCATAGGCTATCAAGCCCAACAAAGATAGAAGAATTTTTTTCATAACAATTTATCCATTTTTTTCAAGGGACAAAAGTACAAAAATAATATTTAATTATCTATAATTAATCATTATTTAACTTTTCTATTTTTTACCCTTCACTTTTCCCCCTTCACTATTCATCTTTCATTTATTTTTCGTACTTTTGCCACAAAAATTTTTTATTCTATGAATTTCTTATCTATTGCACAAAATCGCTATACTACTAAGATGTATAACGGGAAGCGTATCCCCGAAGATACCCTTAACCAGCTCAAGGAAATCCTCCGCCTCTCACCCTCCTCTATCAACAGCCAACCTTGGCAGTTTGTTTTCGTGGGTGATAAGCGTAAGAATGAGGTTTTCGCGCCTCTTTCCTTGATGAATCAGGAGCGTGTGAAACTCGCCAGCCATATTGTCATCTTTAGAGTGTTAGACAGTGTTGCCCGCTTTGAACAAGAGGCACCTTCTTATATTTCAGAAGGCGGCTTTGCTTTCTATAAGCAGTATATCAAAAGCCAAGGCGAGGCTCATGTGGAGGCTTGGATGGGACACCAAGTATATGTGGCCTTAGGCTACTTCCTCTCCGCTTGTGCCTCTATGGGGATTGACTCTACTCCTATGGAGGGTATCCTCCCTGCTGAGTACGACAAGCACCTGCCTAAGGACGGCTACCGCACCCTCTTTGCTGTGGATATTGGCTACCGCGACCCCGATGACGCTAACCAACCTGACCGCACTGCTAAAAAGAGAAAAACAGAGGTAGTGAAAAGTGAATAGCGTTTTTCACTATTCACTTTTTACTATTCACTTATTTTTTTGTATTTTTGCCCCCACTCTTATATCATACAACTATGCTGAATGTTAGCGACTTATCTATTTCTTTCCAAGGAGAAACACTCTTCTCCGATGTGGCTTTTATGCTCGTCGGTGGGGATCGAGTAGGGATTATTGGCAAAAATGGCGCTGGAAAATCCACTTTGCTCAAGATGCTCTCAGGGGAATTACCTCCCGATACGGGCACTATTGCCCTAGAGCGAAATGCAAAGATTGGTTACCTAAAACA
>CAJZFM010000036.1 GCA_915070235.1 uncultured Capnocytophaga sp.
AGTGAATAGTGAAAAGCGCTATTCAGGCGCTCGCTCTTCACTTTTCACTAATAACTCTTCACTTGTCATTTGTCATTGATTTAATTTGTTTTATTCGCAAAATATACTTACTTTTGCGCTATCTTTATAAAGCTCATGGACAATACTAAATATATATTTGTTACAGGGGGTGTTACCTCTTCTTTAGGGAAAGGAATCATCGCCGCCTCGCTGGCTAAACTACTGCAAGCCAGAAATTATCGGGTTACCATTCAGAAGTTAGACCCTTATATCAACATTGACCCAGGCACTCTTAACCCCTACGAACATGGGGAATGTTATGTAACTGAGGACGGCGCTGAAACCGACCTTGACTTGGGACACTACGAACGTTTCCTCAACGTATATACCTCTCAAGCGAACAATGTTACCACTGGGCGTATCTACCAAAGCGTGATTGAAAAGGAACGCCGCGGTGAGTTCCTTGGGAAAACGGTACAGGTGATCCCACACATCACCAACGAGATCAAAGACCGCATCCAGCTCCTTGGCAAAAGTGGTCAATACGATATTGTCATCACTGAAATCGGAGGAACTGTGGGCGACATAGAATCCTTGCCTTATATAGAAGCTGTCCGCCAACTCCAGTGGGAATTAGGCGATAACAATGCCATTGTAATCCACCTAACTCTTGTGCCTTACTTGGCTGCGGCAGGCGAGCTGAAAACCAAGCCTACCCAGCACAGCGTAAAAGCACTTATGGAGAGTGGTCTCAAGGCCGATGTACTCGTATGTCGTACCGATCGCGAACTGCCCGATGACCTCCGACAAAAACTCGCCCTCTTCTGCAATGTGAAAAAGGAAGCGGTTATACAGTCTATTGATGTCTCTACCATCTACGATGTGCCTAACCTTATGCTCTTGGAAGGTTTAGATACCGTAGTACTCAAGAAGTTAGCCCTCTCCGATGCCGTAGCACCTGACCTTACCAAATGGAATAATTTCTTGCAAAGACATAAGAACCCGAAGCACCGCGTACGCATTGGCTTGGTTGGCAAGTATGTAGAGCTACCCGACGCGTACAAGTCTATCTTAGAGGCTTTTATTCACGCTGGGGCAGAAAACGAGGTAAAGGTGGAAGTGATCATGATACACTCCGAGTATTTGGACAAGAGCAACCTACAAGACAAGCTCAGTGGCCTCGATGGTGTGCTGGTAGCGCCTGGTTTTGGCGAACGTGGTATTGAAGGAAAAATCAAGGCCATACAGTATGTACGTGAGCATAAGATTCCTTTCTTAGGTATCTGCTTGGGTATGCAGATGGCCGTCATTGAGTTTGCCCGACATGTGGTCGGCTTTGAGAATGCCAACACAGCCGAGGTGAACCCCAACAGCCTCTACAAGGTCATTGACCTTATGCAAGAGCAGAAGCATGTAACCCAAAAGGGTGGCACCATGCGCTTGGGGGCTTGGGATTGTGAGCTTCAAGCAGGTAGCAAGATCTATGAAGTATATCAGCAACCGCTTATCTCTGAGAGACATCGCCACCGCTATGAGTTCAATAGCGAATACCGCAAACCCCTTGAGGAATCAGGCTTGCGCTGTTCGGGTATCAACCCCAAAACGGGCTTGGTGGAGGTCATAGAACTACCCTCTCACCCTTGGTTTGTAGGGGTTCAATATCACCCTGAGTACAAGAGTACCGTAGCCAAACCACACCCACTATTTGTCTCCTTTGTCAAAGCCGCCTTGGAATACAAACTTAAAAAATAATTTAAAAATCACCTAATATTTCAGAGAAAAATATTGGTCATTTGGTTATAAAATTGTATCTTTGCCCAATATAAAATAGCTTAATCAAATCAATCACTCTTTATGGAAGAAAGACGTTCCAACCTCACCTCTATGATAGGTATGATGCTCATGGCCATAGTGCTTCTGTTCTTTTTCTATCGCAATCAGCCTACCCAAGAGCAACCAAAAAACAATACAACTGAGAATACCCAACCCCAACAACCTAATAACGCCACTGCTCCCCCTGTTACCTTTCCTTTGGATTCGGTAGAACTAAGCAAATACAAAGAGACCTTAGGGGCATTCGCTTATTCCGCTACACTACTCTCTGCCAAAGAGGGTGTTGTTACTACTTTGGAAAATGAGCTCCTCAAAGTGGAAGTAAGTAACAAGGGCGGACAGATTACCAGCCTACAGGTAAAAAACCAAAAGACCTACAACGGACAGCCCGTAGAGCTGATTAAGAATAAGAACGCAAGTTTCTCCTTGGAACTCTTCACGGCGGACAATCGTACGCTAAAGACCGAAGACTTGTTCTTCTCTCCTTCCCTTTCTGGCAATGTGCTTTCTATGAAGCTCCATGTAACGGACGACCAATATCTCGAGTATGTATATACACTCCGCCCCAATGAGTATTTTTTGGATATGACCGTGCGTAGTGTAGGCCTTTCCTCTGTCTTGAATGCCAGCAAAGCTCCTGATCTTACTTGGAAGCTCAAGGCACGCCGTATGGAAAAGAGTGTAACTTACGAAGACCGTTATGTACAGGCCGTGGTACAATATGAAGACAACCGCGATGATAAGCTCAGCGCCGGTGGCGAAGACTCCGAAGAGTTCAAGCAAGTCAAGTGGGTCAATTTCAAGCAACACCTCTTTAGCTCTTTCCTCATTAGCGATAAGCCTTTTGCAAGTGGCAAACTCTCTTCTAAAAACTTAGCCTCTTCCGAAGGGGATAATGTACAATATACCAAAAACTTTGCCGCCGTATTCCCTCTTGAATATACCTCTGGCGAACTCAATGAAACGCTACATTTCTTCTATGGTCCTTCCGACTATCATATCTTTAAGAAATATGACAAGCAGTATGGTCTTACCAAAGCTATTCCTCTGGGTTGGGGAATCTTTGGCTGGATTAACAAGTGGTTTGTGATTCCTGTCTTTGACCTGCTCTCTGGCTATATGTCCATGGGATTGGCCATCATCGTCCTTACCATTATTGTACGTATATTGCTCTCCCCTATCCAATACAAGTCTTACCTCTCTCAAGCTAAAATGAAGGTATTACGCCCTGAGATAGAGGAAATTAACGAAAAATACAAAGGTCAAGACAACGCCATGAAGCGCCAACAAGAGACCATGGCGCTCTATAGCAAGGCAGGCGTGAATCCGCTCAGTGGTTGTATCCCTGCCCTCTTACAGATGCCTGTTTTCTTTGCCCTCTTTAGCTTTTTCCCTACAGCCTTTGTGCTCCGCCAAAAAGCCTTCTTGTGGGCTAACGACCTTTCCTCTTACGACTCCATAGCACAATTGCCTTTTAGCATTCCTTTCTATGGAAACCACGTGAGCCTTTTCCCTATCTTGGCCTCTGTTACCATGCTCATATATATGCTTATGACCACAGGGCAAATGCAACAACCACAGCAGGAGGGCATGCCCAATATGAAGTTTATGATGTACATCTCCCCTGTGATGATGCTCTTCTTCTTCAACAACTACGCCAGTGGATTGAGCTTGTATTACTTTATCTCCAACCTTATTACCATATTTATTATGTTGGCTATTAAGTATTGGATTATTGATGAAAAACGTATCCATGCCAAGATACAAGAGAACAAACAGAAGCCGCGTAAGGAAGGCAAGTTCCAACGCAAGTTCCGCGAAATGATGGAACAAGCCGAAGCACAACAACGCGCCCAACAAAACAACAAAAAGAAATAACCGATTATTAACCTTAATTACTAACAATATGAGTCTTATCTTAGATGTACATGCAAGACAAATCCTCGATTCAAGAGGTAACCCTACCGTAGAAGTTGATGTAATTACCGATAGCGGCTTTCGTGGCCGTGCAGCGGTACCTTCAGGAGCTTCCACTGGTGAATATGAGGCCGTAGAACTTCGCGACGGAGGCAAAGAATACCTCGGAAAAGGAGTGCTAAAGGCCGTTGAAAACGTCAATGACATCATCGCCGAAGAAATCGTTGGTATGAATGTGTTTGACCAAAACCTCATTGACAAAACACTCATTGATTTGGACGGTACGCCTAACAAATCCAAATTGGGTGCCAACGCTATCCTTGGGGTGTCCCTCGCTGTAGCCAAAGCAGCTGCTGAAGAATTGGGTATTCCTCTCTACCGCTATGTAGGGGGCGTAAGTGCCAACAACCTCCCTGTGCCTATGATGAACATCATCAATGCAGGTTCTCACTCCGATGCGCCTATCGCTTTCCAAGAGTTTATGATCATGCCCGTAAAAGCTGAGTCCTTTTCTCAAGCTTTGCAAATGGGTTCTGAAATCTTCCATAACCTCAAAAAAGTGCTCCACGATCGCGGACTTAGCACTGCCGTAGGGGACGAAGGTGGTTTTGCTCCTACCTTTGAAGGTACCGAAGACGCCTTGGATACTATCAAAAAAGCAGTAGAGAAAGCAGGTTACAAGTTTGGTGAAGAAGTAAAAATCGCCCTTGACTGCGCTTCTTCTGAGTTCTACGAAAATGGCGTATATGATTACACCAAGTTTGAAGGCGAAAAAGGTAAAAAACGTACCTCTGCCGAACAAGTAGCTTACCTTACTGAATTGGTGAACAAATATCCAATCATCTCCATAGAAGATGGTATGGACGAAAACGACTGGGACGGCTGGAAACTCCTCACCGATGCTATTGGTGACCGCGTACAGCTCGTTGGTGACGACCTTTTCGTAACCAATGTAAAACGACTTGAAAAAGGTATTGCTCAGGGCGTAGGTAACTCTATCCTTATCAAAGTAAATCAGATAGGTACCCTTACCGAAACCATCGCCGCAGTGGATATGGCACACCGTGCAGGCTACACCTCTATCATGTCGCACCGCTCTGGAGAGACCGAGGACAACACCATTGCCGACCTTGCCGTAGCGCTTAACACCCGCCAGATTAAGACAGGTTCCGCCTCTCGTTCTGACCGTATGGCCAAGTACAACCAACTTCTTCGCATAGAGGAAGAATTAGGTGAAGTGGCTTACTATCCACAGGAAAAAGCCTTCCGCGTAAAGAACTAAGATAGCTTTCGCTCCTAAGAGAATAAGTATATTTTTTTAGTGAGTTCAAAAATTTTCAACAAAAACTTTTTCAAAGCCTTGCTCTTTGGAAAAGTTTTTGTATATTTGCACAAATTATAGAATCCAGTGTTAATGATTAATACCAACAATGATTAATGATCAATTAATCATTGAACATTAACCATTAATCATTGAACATTAATCATTGAACATTATTTTATGAAATTAGACATCTTAGCATTTGGCGCGCACCCCGACGATGTAGAATTGGGCTGTGCAGGTACTCTTGCCAAGGAAATTAGCTTAGGCAAGAAAGTGGGTATCATAGACCTTACCCAAGGCGAATTGGGCACCCGTGGAAGTGCCGAACTCCGCCGAAAAGAAGCCGATGAGGCCGCACGTATCCTGCAAATTAGTGTTAGGGAAAACCTCTGCTTTGCCGATGGGTTCTTCCTCAACGACAAGCATCACCAGTTGGAAATCGTCAAGAAGCTACGTAAGTATCGCCCTGAGATTGTGATTTGTAACCCCTTTGACGATCGCCATATAGACCATGGCAAGGGTGGCAAGCTCGTCAGTGATGCTTGCTTCCTCAGTGGTTTGCGCCGTATAGAAACCACCGATGAAAACGGAACCCCACAAGAGGCTTGGCGTCCCAAGGTCGTTTATCACTATATACAATGGAAAGACCTCCGTCCCGATTTCGTGGTAGATATCACTGGTTTCTTAGAAAAAAAGATTGAGGCCGTATATGCCTATCGCTCTCAGTTCCTCCCCGACGAAGGAAACGACCCACAGACGGTTATCACCAGCCAGAATTTCCAAGATAGTATTAAGTTCCGCGCTCAGGAGCTGGGTATGCTCATCAACCGTGACTATGCTGAAGGGTTCAATGTAGAACGCTATGTAGCCGTAGATAACCTTAGCCATTTGATATAGTAGGGGCAAATGGCTATTTGCCCTTAAGAATGGTAATTTACCTACTAGAAACTAATCTTAACAAATGAAATTTATCCTCTTCTTCATATTAGGTTACTTCACAGCCTTTGCTCAGGACGACGAACCTCTTAAATACTTCTTTTTAAGAGGAAAGGTAAAGTCTATACGTATGTATCCTTACAAAGTAAAAGAAAACGAAGACAAAACAATAGAAAAAACACTCAGTAATGGTGTATTATACGACAAAAATGCTTTTATCAAACTCAACAAAGCAGGTAAAGTAACCAAACGAATATTCTATGATGATAAAAATAAAGTCATCGGAAAGAGAAAAATCACTTACGATCACAAAAACAGACGTAAAAAAGAAAAAGTATATGATAGCAAAGGCAAATTGACTAAAGAATTCGTCATGACGTATGATGAAAAAAGGAAAGAAAGTCGAGAAGTTTTCCATTTAGAAAAAGATCGCGATTTTCAGCGTATCACCCTTTGCCGATTAGATGATAGCGGAAACCCTATAATTTGTATCACTTACTATTCTAACGGAGAGATTATTGAAAAATGTTATATAAGGTATGATGATTTTGGTAACATCGCTGAACGTATATTTATAACCCCCGATGATGAGAAAAAATACGTCTATCAAAATGAATACAACCTTATAGGGTTCCCAACCAAGTTAGTCAAAGAGGATTACGTCAATTTCACTGACAATTTCAGAGTCAATTATTTCTATAAGGACAACCACCCTCCTTATGCACAGTCCATCAGTGCCAATGGCATACTACCCACCTACTCCGAACTCTCTTATCAGTATGATAAAAAAGGAAATTGGATACACAAAGAAGTCCGCTACAAAGACAAATTAGTATTTATCGTAGAACTAAAACTCACTTATTATTAATGATTAATGCCAACAATGATTAATGATTAATGCCATTAATGATTAATCCTCCTTGTACTATTAAACATTGATCATTAAACATTAAACATTAAAAAAATGATCATTTATCACAACTCCCATTGCAGCAAAAGCCGAGAGTGCTTAGCTTTCCTCAAAGAGGAAGAATACCCTATTGAGATTGTAGATTATCTTAAAAATCCCCCTTCTGTGGAGGAAATAAAAGAACTACTACGCAAATTGGCGATCAAACCTATTGATTTGGTACGCAAAAAAGAAGCTATTTGGAAGGAAGTAGGCAGTGATACCCTATCCGACGAACAGATCATAGCCCTACTACACCAATACCCAAAACTCATAGAGCGCCCTATCCTTATAGATGGGGAGCGTGCTATCATTGCTCGCCCTTTGAGTGCTGCGCAGCAGTGGCTTCATACAACAGAATAAAAATCAAACTTAATTTATTACATAATGAAGAGAATTTTCTTATTAGCTGGCCTACTTGTAGGCAGCTACACAGCCTCCGCTCAGGTATATGTATCTGCTACAGGAGGATACGCTTGGGGAGTACCTTCTACCAAGATAGGTGAAGAGAGTATCAACGGCAAAGAAAGCGTACGCTTTGGTACTTTCGGAGAAGGTGTCAATACCCAACTTAGAGTGGGGTATTTCTTTAACAAGACTTGGGGCGTAGATGTCAGCGTAGGCTATCTCCATGGGAAAGACCAAGTGGTAAAGCATGACATTAGTGAAAAGAATATTGCCGGCACCCCACTGAAAGCCACTATTGATGGCGAAGTCATCGGACGCGGACGTGCCTTCGGGGCTGCCCTTTCAGTAACCTATAATTTTACTGACAACTTCTACGGACGTTTTGGCTTACTTACCAAAATAGGCGGAAAAACTGAAGCGATAGCACACTCCTACACCACTACCCAACAAGATATTCCTGCTCCTATTGTAACTATCCTAAAGACCGTAGTGCCTGCATTGGCCAATGTACCTGATGGAGCATCTATCGCCTCTGGTGCTACTATTGAGACTTCCTATACAGAAGATTTCAAGGGGAAAATACCTTTTGGTACGATTGCTGCCTTGGGGTATAACTATCATATTGATGATCACCTGTCTATCTTCGCCGAATTGGAGTATATGAATATCGCTGTAAAGCGTGACTATTCTCAGCTGAGAGACTTCAAACAAACCTTTAAGGCTAACCTTAATATAGGAGGTGCTACCCGCACCATAGAAGTCCCTCTAAAAGACTTAGACGGCTTTACCAATGATACTTACAACGACGCCCTCCGCGGGCAGGTATATCATAAGCGTACCAACTATGTAGAAGAAGCTAACAAAGAAGAACTTGAGAACAAATTAAGCAACAAAAAACTCACTGAAAAGGCTTCTTATTCTTCTCTTGGACTTAATTTTGGTATCAAATATACTTTCTAACAAACAAAAAAGGGCGAACCTTTGTTTTGTTCGCCCTTTTTCCTTAATTCTTTACTGATTAGCTGGCTTTGTACGCCATTTTTTCTCTATAGCCTCATAGTTTATCGCTATAGCAGGGGGTTGCATCTCCAGTTCTCCCTGAGAGAAAGCCCTCAAAAGGATATCCTCTATCCAAAAATCTTCCTCCTCACTCTCTGGAGCATAGATACTCTTGAGTGAGAGATCGTAGAACCAAGCCGTATTGTTATACCAAAAAGCCCGCCAACCGCTACGTAGGTGCTTGACCAAGTCATAAGCCGAATAGCCCGTCTGCCTGTAGATGAGCTTGATGAGAATACGCCCTTGGGAGCGAGAGAGTTTCTTAAGTTCTTCTGTGAAACGCTCTTCGGTTTCCTCCTGTATCTGTTTGGTATATTTCTTTTTTTGTCTGTTACTGGGCAAGGTATCCAAAGTACGTTCTATACTATAGAGCTTATCTGCGGCCATTTTAGCATAAGGATACACCTTTTTAACCCTATACTTGAGTAGTTCATATTTTTTTCTTTGCGCCTCATCTCTGAAAAAGGGTTGGTTGCCAAAGAATAAGACCTCCTCTAAGTCATACATCATTTCCCCCGCAGCGATACTATCCTTAGGGGTAGCTACTGTAGGAGGCTCATTTGAACTGCCTCTCTTAGCAATTGTATCTGTTTGCTGAGAGAAAACAAGCTGTATGCCCATAAGTGCTATTATGAAAAAAAATCTTGCGTACATATCAAATTTTGGACAAATGTACGATTTTTTCAAAAATTCATCATTTATTAAAATGTTAAAATAATGCATTAAATCTCAAAATATCAATGACTTCTATTCATTTTTTTGTAACTTTGCCAAAAATTCCGACACAGTGGAAGCAATCCCAAGTCCCAATTACGTTTTGATGACCCAAGAAGGAACCTATCTTGTGGAATATCTTATAGGAGAAGTGGTTTTTACCACCAGTATCAGCCGTGCCATGATCTTTACCAACCTGACCATAGCACACCGCTTCAAGACCCTCCTATACGAGCGTTTCGGAATAAAAGTGAGTGTAAATACTTATATTTACTAATTTATCTTAAACACTCATATTTACAAAAATAATTTCACTATCTTTGCACCCACTTTCTTTATAATTTAATTGATAATGTACTACAAAGATACTAATACTAACAATAGTGGCATTCATATAGGTATTCTGCTACTGAGGATCATCATAGGGGGCATCATGCTCTTTCATGGTATTTCTAAGTTGCATGACATCAGCTTTGTAAAGATCCAATTGGTCAATCATGCCCTGCCAAGTATTTGGGCTTATGGTGCCTATATAGGTGAGATTGTAGCTCCTATCCTACTGATGCTGGGCTATCGTACCCGCTTTTTTGCTATGATTATAGCCCTTGATTGCTTGGTGGCTATTTTCTTAGTCCATAAGAGTGAGATCTTTGTCATCAACCCTGATACAGGGGCTTGGGCTATTGAGACCTTAGGCTTATTCTTAGGCGGCGCTATTTGCCTATGTTTTACAGGAGGAGGAAAATATGTCCTTTCCAAAAAAAGTAAATGGGACTAACAAAAAAATTCTTTTTTTCTCCCTTTTATTCGCAAAAAAAATGGTATTTTTGTACCACTGAAAAAATACATAATGAATTATTCCCAATCACTTACAGCTCCCATCTTTGAACTTATTTCTAAAATTGCTGATCAAAACAGTCAAAAATGCTTCGTCGTAGGAGGTTTTGTTCGTGATTTACTATTAAAACGAGGCGTTGCCAAAGATATTGATATTGTTACTTTAGGCAGCGGTATAGAACTGGCTGAAAAAGTAGCCGCCCAACTGCCCAACAATCCTAAAATATCGGTATTTAAGAATTTTGGCACTGCTATGATCAAGACCGATAGCATAGATATTGAGTTTGTAGGGGCACGTAAGGAGAGCTATCGGGAGGATTCTCGCAAGCCTATAGTGGAGGATGGCACCTTAGCCGATGATCAGAATCGCCGTGATTTTACCATCAATGCCTTGGCTATATCCCTAAATAAAGACTCTTTCGGAGAATTGGTGGATCCTTTTGGAGGGATTGATGACTTACAGAACAAAATCATTCGTACCCCCTTAGAGCCTAATATTACTTATTCCGATGACCCTTTGCGTATGCTCAGGGCTATTCGCTTTGCTACCCAACTGAATTTCCAAATAGAAGAAAAATCCCTACAAGCCATAGCGGACAACAAGGAACGACTCAAGATTATCTCCAACGAACGTATTGCTGAGGAACTCAACAAAATACTTGCCGCCGCACGCCCTTCTGTTGGGTTTAAGTTGCTTTATGAAACACGCCTGCTCTCAATGATTCTACCCGAATTGATCGCCCTACAAGGCGTAGATGAAAAGGAAGGCCAACGCCACAAGGACAATTTTTGGCACACCTTGGAGGTGGTGGATAATATTGCTCTCAACACCGATGACTTATGGCTCCGCTGGGCAGCCCTATTACATGATATAGGTAAGGCACCCACCAAGCGATTTGATAAGAAAATAGGTTGGACTTTTCACGGACACGAGTTTCTCGGAGGGAAAATGGTGGTCAAGATATTCCAGCGCCTGCGTCTTCCTCAGAATGAGAAGATGAAATTTGTCCAAAAAATGGTTACTATGAGCTCCCGACCTATCATCATTGCACAGGATATTGTAACCGATTCGGCTGTAAGGCGCCTACTTTTTGATGCTGGTGATGATTTTGAAGCACTTATGACCCTTTGTGAGGCCGATATTACCACCAAAAACCCACAGAGGTACAAGAAATACCATCAGAATTTCCAAATTGTTCGCCAAAAAGTCGTAGAAGTAGAAGAAAAAGACCATATACGCAACTTTCAACCTCCTATCACTGGAGAGGAAATCATGGCTCTCTTTGGCCTTAAACCCTCTCGTGAAGTAGGCCAGCTCAAAGAAGCGATCAAAGAAGCTATTTTAGAGGGTATTATAGGCAACTCCTACGAAGAGGCCTACCCCTTTATGCTTGAAAAAGCAAAGAAAATGGGACTTTCTTTAGTCACTAAAGCAAGCTCATAGTTGTACCTAAAGGTGATAAAACTTACAAAACCTAATTAAGAATGAAAGAAAGTATAAAGATAAGTGCCCTATCTGTGATTATAGGTGCTATTCAAATGATACTTTTCTTGCCTGATGGGTATTCTTGTATTGACGCAAAAAGTGATGTTATTACAGGTATTTCTATTTTTATGCCTATCCAATTCTGTATAGTATTTGTATATAGCATTTTTTGTAAACCTATTAGACAATCTATCGCTAAGTATATATTACTCCTAATTATTTTAGCTTTTTGGCTATATATCAATAGGATAGAATTTATGCATCGGGAAGCTTGTTGGTCTACCTATTTGAAAGAGGAGATTAACCCAGCGGTAGTATATAGCTCTATCATCCCCTGCGGAATCTGCATTTTTGCCTTTTATATAGGGATATGCTATTTTGAAAAAAAGGAAAAACAAAAAATACCTCCCTCTGACAAAGCAACAAACCACTCTATTACTAAATTAAGTGTCATTATTAGCTTTCTACTGATAGGATGCAGTGCCCCGAAAAGTGATTTTAAGGTTATCCAAACCGAAAGAATAGGTAAAGATTATCAATATAACCCCAATGGATTTATAGAAAATAATTATGGAAAACTTCTTATAAAAACCATTTCACTTTATGATGAGAAGGGAAAGCTAAAAAGATTTTTTTGGAATAGAGCCAATGGATTTCTGGAATA